>NZ_CBCRZG010000011.1:0-146710 GCF_965137015.1 Tsukamurella hominis
GCCGGGCCGGCGGGGCGGAAACCGCAGGTAGGCGGGGGCGTCCGCGGGCGAACGATCCGCGCCGGCCCGGCGCCACGGCCGTCGACGAGATCCTCGACGCCGCGGCCGAGCTGTTCACCCAGCGCGGGTACGCGGCCACCTCCACGCGGCAGATCGCCGAGGCCGTGGGCATCCGGCAGGCCTCGCTGTACCACTACTTCCCCACGAAGGGCGAGATCCTGACCGCGCTGCTGGAGGCGACGGTGCAGGCGCCGCTCGCGCTCGCACGCTCCGTGGTCTCCGCCGACGGTTCGCCTCTCGACCGGCTTTTGACGTTGGCTCGGTCCGACGCCGGGCAGTTGCTGGCGGCACGGTACAACCTTGGGGCTCTGTATCACCTGCCCGAGCTGGCGGCCGACGAGTTCGCCGAGTTCCGCGCCGACCGGGCGGAGCTGGCCTCGCACTACCGGTCTCTGGCCGCTGCTGTTCTGGGCGACGACGGTGACCCGCGCACGCTCCTACCGTTCCGGCTCGTGGAGTCCGTGATCGGTCTGCGGTCCGACGGTGCCGTCGGCGCAGGTGCGGGCGGTGGTTCCGGGGCGGGGTTCGACGACGATGACGTGGTGGACGCGATCTGTCGAGCGATTCAGCGGGTGCTGGCGTAGATCGTCGTCACGGCGCCTTCGAGATCGCCAGCGTCGCCCACTCGATCGCCTTGTTGCACTCGGCCACCAGGCCTGTGGACGGCTTCGCGCCCCACCCGTCGACCGTGTAGGCAGAATGAATGATGGCGTTCTCCGACATGAATGAGGCGAAGCATCCGTCGTCACCCTCCGTCGTCAGGATGACTGTGCGTCCGTCGATCAGACGATCAGACTGCCACGGACGACGACTCTGTTTCGCCTTGTAGACCTCCAACGAGACCTCATTGCCAAGTGTTTGACTGAAGTAGGCAGACCCATCAGGGGACTGCCACCTACATCCTCGGTAGTTCGGGGAGACTGAGATCATGACGTCTTTGAGCGTCCGCGGATCCGCTCCAAGAGCACGCATCTCATTGTCTGAGTACGCGGTGCACGGTTCGAAGGTTGTTCCGTCGTTGCGTTCATTAGTTCGGCCTTCATACTGCGGCACGAACGGCAGAGGTCGCGCGCTCGCAGAAGCTCGCTTCACGGCTCGCTCGTCCGACACTCCCTCCCCTGGCACCGATACCGCGCAACTGACGACGAGCACAGCACACGCCAGCACCGAAACACCATGCTTCACCCGAGCCGGACCTTCCCTATCCCCGCGGCGTTCTCAAGCTCGGTGTCGCCAAGATCCTTAGCGATCTGCCGTAGTGCTGCAGCGATTACTTTCGCCTCGTCAGCCTCTCGATTGAGATTCTGAACGACTGAGTTCTCGTGATTGTGCACTGCAACGCCGATGTTGAAAGTCGCGGCGCGCCCCTCAATCGTGTCGCCGAGATAGTTGGTGCGGCCAACCTCCGTGAGGGACTGAACAATCTCCTTCAGCCTTGCGGCGTGCCGATCATGCGCTTTGGCGAGCTCCTCGATCGGGTCACCGTCGAGCACCATGTTCGGACGATCGGCGATGCGCTGCTGCGCCTCGTCTCGGATCTTGTCCGCTTCGGGACTACCCATGATTCCTCCGATCGTCACCGGCAGGCGAGCACGCGCCCTCATCTATTGGACGCACCAGCTCGGCGATCGGTTCCCAACTCGTCCACCGAACCCAGAAGGGGCGCGGCCGATGCGGCCGCGCCCCTTCTCGAGCCGAACTCAGTCCGTCTTCACCTCGCTGCGGTCGCCCGACCATAGGGTGTGGAAGGTGCCCGGCTTGTCGACGCGCTTGTAGGTGTGCGCGCCGAAGAAGTCGCGCTGCCCCTGGACGAGCGCGGCGGGCAGGCGGTCGACGTTGAGCGAATCGAAGTAGCTCAGCGCCGTCGCGAAGCCCGGCACCGGGACGGCGGCCTGTGTAGCGGTGATGACGACGCGGCGCCACGCCTCCTCGCCGTCGCGGATGGCCTGCGCGAAGTACGGTGCCTCGAGCAGGGTGTTGAGGTTGGGGTTCTCGGCGTAGGCGTCGGCGAGGACGTTGAGGAACTGGGCGCGGATGATGCAGCCGCCGCGCCAGATCTTGGCGACGGCACCCTTGTCGATGTTCCAGCCGTACTTCTCCGCGCCGGCGATGATCGCGTCGAAGCCCTGGGCGTAGGCAACGATCTTGGAGGCGTAGAGGGCCTTCGCGACGTCGTCGACGAAGGAATCGTCGACCCGCGGGGCCGTGGGGCGCTCGATGCCGAGCGCACGGACCGCGTCGCGCTGCGCCCTCTTGGACGAGACGGCGCGGCCGAAGACGGCCTCGGCGACGCCGCCGACGGGCACGCCCAGGTCGAGGGCGGTCTGCACGGTCCAGACGCCGGTGCCCTTGCTGCCGGCCTGGTCGGTGACGATGTCGACGAAGGGCTTGCCCGTCTCCGCGTCGACGTGCTTGAGGATGTCGATGGTGATCTCGATGAGGTAGCTGTTGAGCGGCCCCTCGTTCCACGTGGCGAACAGGCCCGAGATCTGGGCGGGCGTGTAGCCGGCTACGTTGCGTAGCAGGTCGTAGGCCTCGCCGATGAGCTCCATGTCGGCGTACTCGATGCCGTTGTGGATCATCTTGACGAAGTGGCCGGCGCCGTCGGTGCCGACGTGGGTCACGCAGGCCTCCCCCTCCGCGACCGCGGCGATCGACGCGAGGATCGGGCCGAGGGTCTTGTAGGACTCGGCGGTGCCGCCGGGCATGATCGACGGACCCTTGAGCGCACCCTCCTCGCCGCCGGAGATGCCGGCGCCGACGAAGTGGATGCCCGTCGGCGCGATCTTCGCCTCACGGGCGATGGTGTCGTGGAAGTTGGCGTTGCCGCCGTCGACAATGATGTCGCCCGGCTCGAACCGCTCCTTGAGCTGCTCGATCACCGCATCCGTACCCGCGCCGGCCTGCACCATGATGATCGCGGTGCGCGGCTTCGCCAGGCTCGCGACGAACTCGTCGATGGTGTCGCTGGCAACGAAGTTCGCCTCGGGGTGGTTCTTGGCGACCTCGTGCGTCTTCTCCGGCGAGCGGTTGTAGATCGCGACGGTGTTGCCCTCACGGGACGCCAGGTTGCGGGCCAGGTTGGAGCCCATCACCGCCATCCCCACCACTCCGATGTTCGCCTTGGCGTCGTAGCTGCTCATCGCTTGTTCGTCCCTCTTCCTCATGGTGGTTCACACTCGGTCCCTACGTTACGTCCCCACGCCCGACGGTGACCGTTGAACCTGACGTACCCGACCTTGCCCAACATGTCGGTCCTGTCGGCTAAATTCAAAGATCCAACTGACAGGAGCCGAAGTGTTCGATGACGCAACAGATCTCCGTCTACGTCTCGAAGCGATGGAGTTTCTGCGCCGGGTGACGAACGACCAGGAGCATCCCGTCACGCGCGACATGCTTCTGCACGACTTCGAGTTCGACGGTGAGCCCTTCAAGCTCATCGACCCGACTCGTGGAATCAGGAAGCCGCGACAGCTGCAGCATGCCCTCACGATCATGACGAGTTACAAGACGAAGAGCGCATTCAACTACTCAGACGAGATCGGGGAAGACGGGTTTCTCCGCTACAGCTGGAAGGGCGTCAATCCGAACGATGCTGACAACGTCGGTCTCCGAAGCCTCATCGGCACCCACAAACCGCTGACGTGGTTCTTCGGTGTCGCACCTGGTGAATTGCAGGCGATCTTCCCCGTCTACGTCGTTGGCGAGGAGCCTACCGATCGCCGGTTCGTCGTCGCATTCGCCGACACTGCGGAGATGTATCGCCCCGACTCTCCTGTTGAAGCCGCTATCCGCAAGTACGTCACCCGCGAAGTCAAGTCCCGAGTCCACCAGCCAGTCTTCCGGTCCCGTGTCCTCCGCGCCTACGAGGACCACTGCGCGGTGTGCAACCTCAACCATCGTGAACTTCTAGACGCCTCCCACATCATCCCCGACAGTGAGGACGGCGAGCCAATCGTCTCCAACGGACTCAGCCTGTGCAAGATTCACCACCGAGCGTATGACGTCAGGATCCTGGGTATCACGCCCGATTACCAAGTACAGATTCGGAACGACATCCTCGATGAAATCGATGGTCCGATGCTCGAGCACGGCCTCAAGAACCTTCACAACCAGAACCTAATGTTTCTCCCAAAACGGCGTGACCAGCTGCCTTCACCGAGCCTGCTCAAGACGCAATATGAGAGATTCCTGAGCGCATGAGCGAGTGTAGCCACCAACTCGTTGTTGCCGCCGTCATTGTAGACAGCCTAAGCTCCCCCACCTCCATACTGGCGGCCCGACGCACCTACCCTCCAGCACTTGCTGGCCAGTGGGAATTTCCGGGCGGGAAGGCCCTCCAGACTGAGTCCGCACATGAAGCGCTGAAACGCGAATTACTCGAGGAGCTTGGAGTACAGATCATTCTAGGAGAGGAAGTATTCAACAATTCAGGCAGCTGGACAATTTCTCATAAGTATTCAATGAGACTATTTCTTGCCGCAATAGAATCTGGCGTACCAAAACCGTTGGTCGCCCACGATAGACTGGAGTGGGTACCGATAGGCGAGCTGGACAGGATACAATGGCTGCCCGCCGATCAGCAGGCAATCACTGCCGTAAGGTTGCTAACCAAAGACAAGCGAGGCCGCTGCTCGTAGTCACCCACCAATTGTAGTAACAGCATCCCTACCGGGGTGCCGAACCGTACTAACTGCCGGTCGCTCGTAGCTGAAATCGATCTGTGCATACGCCCCCCGATACGTAGCAGGCAACTCATTGTCTCCAATAACCATCTGAACGCGATCTTCTGCGACATCAGCCGCCGTAACAAGCAATTTGTATAGCGCTGCCGACAGGTCATCGTCATTGTTGAGAGACGTCCTCGGGCTATCAAGTAGCATGAAGGCGGGATACCACGTATCGCGCCGCCGAAGTGACACATTCAACAATGTCACCCAGTACGATACTTGAACCGCCGTACGCACCCCGCCGACCGGACTAAACTTGTCAAAGGACTGTCCATTAATCACAGGGAGGTAGGTTGAACCCGATATGGATGCATCCTCAACGCCCGGGATGCCAACTTCCGCTACCACACGATCAAATTCCAGACTAAGTTCAGATAATAATTCATCTCGTCGCTCACCCAGGATCGTCTCTTCCTCGTCAATCTTACGAGTGAGATCGTCAATCTCCCCCCTCAGTGACAAAGCCGACTCAAACAAGTCATCGGCACGATCCCACTGAATAAGCGTCTTTTCAAGCTCATTCCTCAGCACATCAGATTCCGCCACGACTTTCGTAGCGTCTGCAAACTGCTGAATAGCATCCCCCATTTGAATACTACCCTTTCCGCGCAACTTTTCTGACAGGCTACTTCTCAACGCCAATCGCGCATCGAGCGCTTCTGACACGTCGTTAAGCGCCACATCTATCGCGCCTATCTGCGCGCCAAGTTCTCCAATCTGACCAACCAAGTGTTCCATATCGCGTTCCATCCTCACATCCGCGATATCGGCATTCTCTGCCATAGGATCCACCTGCAGGCAGAGCGGACATACATCACGCGAGTGGCCCCTTTCCGATATTCCTTGAAGACATCGTGGGCACGTGACAAACTCGATACCAGATAGGCTCTCTGTTGCACTAGTCGTCCGCTTGACCTTCTCAATATCACCCTCAATGCGGTTTCGCTCGCGGTCAAAATCTGAACGTTGTTGTCGCAAGATGGCTAGTTGTGTCTCCGCCTCTAACACGCGCGTTTCGGAGTCTGACAACAACTCCCTCAATGTGCGTTCCTCGCGATCAGCCGAAGCGTCTATGGAAGCCCTTATGGTCTCGATCTCTCGAGTTGCCGCATCCCGTGTAGACACAATCCTCTCGAGAGTTGCTTCAACTTCCTGCCTCGTTCTTGTTTTCGTGTCAGACAAGAACCGGAGAGCCAACTGATGCTCACGATCAGCAACCTCCCACTCCCCCCTGACCCTTGCAAGCTTCGATCGCTTTTCCAGGATCTCACGGTTCGTTAGATCAAATAGTAGTTCGAAGACCGCTTTGCGCTTGGGCTGATAGTAGTTGTCCGAGCTCGCCGCAATTTGCTCATTGATGTCGCCTTGGGAAATATACATGTAGCGAAACACGTCGTTAAACGTGATCTTCGCCCCCTGGTTAGTCGACGTCGACACCTTGGGTGCCGCTTTTACATCGTCGGGTAGTCCCATTGAAGTTAGCAGCAATGAACTAATCGAGTCAGCTCCAGAACCGTCGGCAGAAAGGTCTCCAATCGATGCTTGAGTATTCAAATCGAAAACGAAGACTTTTCGCGATATCTTACCCGCCGACACCGTGCGCACCAGACGAAGATTCTCGACGCCAACAGCAATGTCGAGGCTGATGGAAGTCACATTAGACCGGACTACATCTGCGAGCAGTCCTCTCCCACCCAGCCCGTACTTGATTAGCTCAAAGAGTGTGCTCTTTCCAACGCCAACACCGCCGGCAAAAACAGTCAACGGGGAAGGTAAATTGTACTCGATTTCGCCTTGTAACGAATCGATCAGAATCCGATCAATGCGGAATCTTGTTGTCACGAGATCTCCTCACGATAGGGACGATCCATCATCTCCGGTAGTCGTGCATACACTAGATCCTTGAGTTGTGTACCCGACATACCTGCCGCGGCCTCCGCTATCGCGCTGCATCGTTCTCCGACCGCCCGCCATTCGTGCTTTGATACGAGCTCGACCAACACCTTGTTCCCCAGTTGGGTTGGTGCAAAAGAGATTTGGTTACGCGTGCCCCGTTGCGCACTCATCAACCCTCTGCCAACTAGTGAGCCCACAATCGAGTAGTAGCGAGCATCCCAGGGTCCGAATTTGTAGCGAATCATCGGGTCAGTGACTAGTCCGTCAGCTTCTCGATCCAAGTGAAGTCTATCGTCGCTCGCATCGATCAGATCGAGCACACGAGTAGCGACATGTGGATATCGGATAAGAAAGTCAAGCTTCGCCAACTTCGTCAATCCGTCCAACCTGCCATTCGCGCTCTCTTCTGAATGTGCAACTGCAGCCACTATTAGGAGGACTCGCACTTCGTGATAAGGCAATTCGTTTCGGGCTGCCGCGAGTCGAGAAAGGTTCTGCTCGTCACGCGAAAGGAAGTTCATGACTTCTCCGAGATTTCAAGCGCTGAGGCAATTGCTTGGTCAACATCGAATCTCGGACTGAACCAAACCTCGCACCGTGCGCTCAACTCGCAAATGCCTCCAAGCGCTAGATCCCCATCAAGTCCTTCAAATTCGCCGTTTCGCGACGAATCCAGGCGGTTGGATAGGCCTCTCCATAGCTTGTCTCCCCACATTCCTGATGGTGTTGCGGACGTGCTTGTTTCCTCGTCAGCAACCCTCGATAAGTATCGCTCAATCTCTCGATCCTCAATCGAGCTACCTGGGACCATTTCTCGTCGATCTCGCCGATAGTTGTTGTAATCAATTCTAAGCCGTTCGGCGCGATAAATACTGTTGTCAGAACAACCGCCATGGGCCATCTTCACCGAAAGCTTGGTCACAAAGGGCGGTGGGGTCAATAGCGAGTACGCCTGCGGGTTCTGCAATGCCATCAGAATGGCAAGTTTGATATCAGATAGCGTGACTGTGCGAATCTCGATAGTCTCGTGCGAATCCATACCAAACCTGCACCGCTTAACATGGCCGGCCAGGCCTCCGCCAACTCCTTTCGACAACACATTTGAGCGCATTCTTGCCCTAAACAACTCGCGCACAGCTTGCCATACCGACTCGGCAGATGCAGGCGGGTGCCCCATATGTTCCATGAGGGGCGCGACGTAGAGACTTGGTGCGGCGTGATCAATCAATTCACGCCCCGGTCTTGGTTCGTCTATTGTCAGGACCGTAAGAAATTCCCTGGCAGTGTCTAATAGATCTCTCGGGATCCTTAACGCGCTTGCACGCGCCCCCTCAGGGGCGTGCCATTCTTTCGGCACTCCCTTCCGATACATCATCAAAGCCCGGCAGAACTTGTTCAAGCATTGCTTGACGGTCATTCCGCCTCTTATTTGGCGGCTGTCGGTAGCATCGCCAGCACGCAGGCTCCTTGTCCAATCTCGGAAGCCGGTTGCTTCTCCAGTGCCTAACGCAGCGGATGTGACCAATCGAGCTGTCCCCGACTTGTTAAGCTCCAGCCATCGAACAAAGAGATGTCCTATACCACCGGCAGATACTAGTATCGTAATACTGCTCCATGGTCCGGTGGCCGGCTCCCGGTGCTTAGCAGACACAAGCTCGAATTCGGATCCAATACACACCACCCAGTCCTCGTGATACTCGCATATGATCCGCAATTCTGCCCCCGCCGGACTGCCCGCATCACAAGCCTCCATGTACGCCAACATTCCGTCCGCCGCCGCAGCCGCCGCCTGCCAGTCGTAACGATCAGCGGTTTCGGCACCGGAATCGTCAGGGGGGTCGATTTCGAATAGAACATCCGCAACGCTCATACGTACTCCCGCCACTCCGTATGCGATGCCACACTGCGCAACGTATCAGGGCGCTGCCTGTCATGCTGGACAATCGCCGACGCTGTACTACCAACGTCAGAAGACGAACGTGATTGGGATGCCAAATTCCTCATAGGCTTCTCATGCGCCTGCACCGACGTGGGGTGCGAGAAGCATCCAAGTTTGGCTAACTGAACCGGGCTCAAAGTTGAGTCTTCGAGAGACCTCACACCGGCAAGGCGCCGAGCTCCTGCCCACGGATCCGCTGGGAGATGACTTGGGTGATGCCGTCGCCTCGCATCGAGACGCCGTACAGCGCGTCGGCGACTTCCATCGTCGGCTTCTGGTGCGTGATCACGATGAGCTGGCTCTTGTCGCGCAGCTGCTCGAACAGGGAGATCAAGCGGCGCAGGTTGGTGTCGTCCAGCGCAGCCTCGACCTCGTCCATGACGTAGAAGGGTGAGGGGCGAGCGCGGAAGATGGCGACCAGCATCGCGACGGCGGTCAGGGACTTCTCGCCACCGGAGAGCAGCGACAGGCGCTTGACCTTCTTGCCCGGAGGCCGGGCCTCCACGTCGATGCCGGTGGTCAGCATGTCGGACGGATCGGTGAGGATCAGCTTGCCCTCGCCACCCGGGAACAGGGTCTTGAACACCTCGACGAACTCGCGCTCCACATCCACCCATGCCTCGGTGAACACCTGCAGGATCTTGGCGTCCACCTCCTCGACCACGCTCAGCAGGTCCTCGCGGGCCGACTTCACGTCCTCGAGCTGCGTGGAGAGGAAGTTGTAGCGCTCCTCCAGCGCCGCGAACTCCTCCAGCGCCAGCGGGTTCACCCGCCCCAGCGTCGCGAGGTCCTTCTCCGCGAGCTTCAAACGCCGTTCCTGCACCGCCCGGTCGAACGGGAGCCCCTGGGGCTTCACCACCGTCTCGCCGCGCTCGCGCGCCGCCTCGTACTCCTCCAACTCGAGCGCAGAGGGCGGCAGCGGAACGTCCGGCCCATACTCCGCCACCAGATCGTCCGGCGACATCGAGAACGACTCCAGCACCTGCTCCTCGAGCTGCTCGATCCGCAGCGCCGCCTGCGCCCGCGCCACCTCGTCGCGGTGCACGGCATCGGTCAGCTGGGCCAACCGCGCCGTCAGCGCCGTCGCCTCCTGCCGCGCGACGTCCAGAGCGCCGGCGCGCTGGGCACGTGATGCCTCCAGCGCATCACGATGCGCAGCAGCACGCGTCACCGCGCGCCCCAGGCGCGAGGTCACCAGCGCGGCACCCTCCGCCACCGACGAAGCCACCGCAGCGGCGGCCAGCCGCGCCGCAGCCGCCGCCTCCGCCCGCTCCCGCGCCGCACGCTCGGCAGCAGCGGCCCGTCGAAGCCCTTCGGCCTTGCCCCGCACGCCGGCCGCGCGCTCCTCAGCCGTCCGCCGTGCGAGCCGGGCCTCCATCTCCACCGACCGCGCCGCCGACAGGGCCGCAGCGGCCGCGTCCCGCTCGTCCGTCCCCACCGCGACCGTCTCGTCCGGCAGCGATTCGGCGAGGCGGAGGCGCTCCTCGTGCTCCACCAGCGCGGCGCGGGTCTCGTCGCGCGACGACTCGATCCGCGCACGCTGCGCCACCAGGCGCTCCGCCTCGTCGCGCGCACTCCGCGCCGCCTGCCCCAACCGGGCCAACTGCTCGTAGATCGCGCCCAACTGCGCATCCGACTCGTGCAGCGCCGCCAGCGCCGACTCCGTCACCTCGCGCCGCGCCGCCAAGTCCTCGTTAGCCCCGGCCAGAGCGGCCGACAGCGACTCCACCGACCGCCGGGTCTCCCCCAGCGTCGCCTCGGCGGCGTCGATCGACTTCTGCACCTCCAGCGTCGACTGCCGCGCCGCGGAGCCGCCGGTCAGCACCCCGTGCGAGATGACGTCACCGTCGGACGTGACGGCCCGTAATTCGGGCCGCGCGGCGACCACCGCCAGGCCCTCGTCGACAGACGAAACGAGCACGTACCCGGCCAGCGCCGCGGAAACCGCCCCCTCCAACGACGACGGAGCCGTCACGCACGACACGGCCCAGACCGCACCGTCGGGCAGGGGGCCCGTGGGCACCGTGCCGGGCGCGACGCCCTCGACGACGACGGCCGCCCGGCCCCCGTCGGCCTCGCGCAGCCGAGCAACCGCCGTCACGGCCGCATCGACCGAGCCCGCCGCGACAGCCTCCGCCACCGGTCCCAGTGCGACGGCGACGGCCTTCTCGTAACCCGCGCGGATGGAGAGCCGCGACGACACGGCGGCCGTCACACCGTCGACGTGCTCGGCGATCCAGGCGGCACCGTCGCCCCGGTCCAGGTTCATCGACAACGCCTCGATGCGCGCGACGAGCGAGGCGACCTTCTGCTCGGCCTCCCGCTCCGACGCCCGTAGCTCCTCCACCCGCGCGCTGGCGGCGTTATAAGCCGCGACGCTGCGTTCGTGGTGCTCGTCGAGCGAGGCCTCGGAGGCGTCGAGCTCGGCGATCTGGCCCTGGACCTGCTCGAACTCGGCCTCGGCGGCCTCGGCCCGCTCCACCGCCTCGGCGATGGCGGCGGTGAGCCGACCGGACTCCGCCTCCACGGACTCGGCGCGAGTCCGCAGGGTCTCGACCTGGCCTGCCAGGCGCGCGAGCCCTTCCCGACGGTCCGCGATCGCCGCGACCGCGGCCATGTGCGCCTTCTCCGCGTCGCGGGCGGACTCCTCGCGCGACGCGAGCTCCTCGGTCGCCTCCTCGAGGATCATGGCGGCCTCCTCGAGGGCCTCCATGAGCTCCGCCTCCTCCTGGGCGACGCGCTCGGCCTCGGCCTCCAGCTCGTCGGGGTCGCGGCCGGGAGCGTGCTGGACGGGCTCAGACAGCAGCCGGGCGCGCTCGGAGGCGATGCGCTCCGTCGACGAGACCCGCTCGGCGAGCGCAGACAGCGAGAACCAGCCCTCGCCCGCGGCCTTCACCGCCGGGTCCAAGGCAGCCACGGCCTCCGAGTGCTCCGCGACCAGCGCATTCGCCTCGTCCAACTGCTCCGCGACGAGATTCTGCTCCTCACGCACCGCCGCCTCGTTACCGCTCTGGTCGGCGAGCTCGGCGCGCCGCCGCACCAGGTCGTCGGCGGCCAACCTGAGCCGGGCGTCGCGGAGGTCGGCCTGGATCGTCTGCGCCCGACGGGCCACCTCGGCCTGCCGCCCCAGCGGCTTGAGCTGGCGGCGCAGCTCCGTCGTGAGGTCGGTGAGGCGGGCGAGGTTGGCCTGCATGGAGTCGAGCTTGCGGACCGCCTTCTCCTTGCGGCGACGGTGCTTGAGCACGCCGGCCGCCTCCTCGATGAAGGCGCGACGCTCCTCGGGCTTGGACTCGAGGATCGCCGCGAGCTGGCCCTGGCCGACGATGACGTGCATCTCGCGGCCGATGCCGCTGTCCGAGAGCAGCTCCTGCACGTCCATGAGGCGGCACTTCGTGCCGTTGATCTCATACTCGCCCGCGCCGTCGCGGAACATGCGCCGCGTGATGGAGACCTCGGAGTAGTCGATGGGCAGCGCACCGTCGGAGTTGTCGATGGTGAGCGTGACCTCGGCGCGGCCCAGCGGCGCGCGGCCGGAGGTGCCGGCGAAGATGACGTCCTCCATCTTGCCGCCGCGCAGGCCCTTCGCGCCCTGCTCGCCCATCACCCAGCGCAGCGCGTCGAGGATGTTCGACTTACCCGAGCCGTTGGGCCCGACGACGCAGGTGATGCCCGGTTCGAGGCGCAGAGTCGTCGCCGAAGCGAAGGACTTGAAGCCCTTCAACGTCAGCGACTTGAGATACACGATTGTCGAGAATACCCTCCGCGCCCGGCCGGGCCCGATGGGCGCGCGCGGTCAGTTCTCCCAGATCGACCCGAGGCGATGGGCCGTGGCCTGCGTGAACCGTGCGGAGCCCGATTCTGCGAACAGGATCGCCGAGCGCACGCCCTCGCCGAGGAAGACCAGCGAGCTGACGCACTCCGCGCCGTCACCCACGAAGACCTCCACCGATCCGCGATCCACGACGATGCGCAGCCGCAGGACGTCGCCGTCGAAGGGCGCCGCGCGGTAGCCGCGCTCCCCGTACCCCGCGCGCCGGCGGTCGATCAGCACGCGCTGCGCGAGATCGTCGTAGGCGACGAGGATCTCGTTGCCGGTCTCGGTGCGGAGCACGAGGCCGACGCGTTCCGCGTCGCCGTCGGGCAGGGAGATCGTGACTTCGATGTCGGCCGAGTCGAGGTCGGGCAGGAGGGTCAGCTCCTCGTCGCGCCCGATCGTCACCTCCCCCAGGTCGACGGTGGCGGTGCGCAAGCCGGCGAACTCGGCCACCGGCATGGCGCGGACCCTCAGGTCGTCGGCCAGGGTGAGCTCGCGCGGCACGGTGAGCTGGCCACACCAGGAGTCGCGCTGCGAGACGATCGGGTGGTCGAAGCCGCCCATCCAGCCGAAGGCGATGCGACGGCCGTCGGGCGAGGTGAAGCTCTGCGGCGCGTAGTAGTTGCCGCCCCAGTCGGCGGGCCGGAAGTCGGTGAGCTGCACGAAGTCCTGGCCCGGCGCCCAGTCCCCCACCACGTAGCCCGCCTTGTGCCCGTTGCGCAGGCCGTAACCCTGCGGCTTGGGGCCCATGGGGCAGTAGACGATGACCCACTTGTCGCCGAGCGGGAACATGTCCGGGCACTCGAGCATGAAGGCGTTCGGGTCCGGATCGCGGAAGACGACGCGATCGAACTCCCAGGCGGCTCCGTCGGCGGAGGTGTAGAGCCAGACCTCGCCCCGCTCGTCGGCCGAGCACACGCCGAACACCATGTACCAGGTGTCCCCCATCCGCCAGACCTTCGGATCACGGAAGTGCGGCAGCTCCGGCGGGCCCGTGACGACGACGCCCTCCTTGACGAAGGTCGTCCCGTCCGAGGATCGCGCCATGCACTGGACCTGGAGGTTGCCCTCGTCCTCGTTCACGCCGTTGCGCCAGCGGTGGCCGGTGTAATAGACCACCAGCTCATCACCGGACTCTGAGACGATCGCGGAACCGGAGAAGACGCCGTCGCGGTCCTCGTCGAGGCTCGGGGCCAGGGCGATCGGCTCGTGCCGCCAGGTCACCAGGTCCTCGCTCGAGACGTGGCCCCAGTGCATCGGGCCCCACTGCGCGCTGTACGGGTGGTGCTGGAAGTACACGTGGTAGCGGCCGCCGAAGTGGCACAGGCCGTTCGGGTCATTGATCCAGCCGGCGTTCGCGGCGATGTGCGTGCGCGGGTACCAGCGGTCACCGCGGCCGGCGGCGAGCGCGGCCACGGCGGCCTCGGCACGCGCGAGCTCCGCCTCCATGGTCGAACCGGTCACATTCCCGCCCCTCATGCGCCGGCCTTCGCGGTGTCGAGCGGCTCCTGGCCGTCCCGGTAGAACGGATCGCCGTCCACCTCCTCGTCGTCCCTCTTGAGGATGAGGTAGCCGATCGTGCTCGCCACCGCGACGGTGGCCGCGATGATGTAGAAGGTGGGCTGATAGCCCAGCTGGTCGCGCAGCGCGCCCAGCGGCGGCGACAGGATGACGACGCCCACCTGCGAGGCGATCTGGAAGCCCACCATGTACAGCGTGGCCGACAGCTTCGCGTTGAAGTGCAGCGTGAAGTAGCGGAAGACGCCGAGGATGCACAACGGCACCTCCAGGGCGTGGAAGAGCTTGACGATGGACACCGTGACCGGGTCGCTGAACACCGCGGTACCCAGGATGCGCAGCGTCATCACGGTGAAGCCGAGCAGCAGGATGTTCCGCACGCCCACCTTGCGCATGAGGATCGGGACGACACCCATCATCGCGGCTTCCAGGAACACCTGGACGGAGTTGAGCACGCCGTAGACCTGCTCGCCCTGCTTCACGGAGTCGAAGAGGTGCGTGTAGAAGTCGGGGAACATCTGCTGGTCGTAGACGGTGTAGAAGGTCCAGGTGAAGAGGACGACCAGGATCACCTTCCACAAGCGGCCCATCTTCAGCAGCGCGACCATCTCACCCAACGACGGGGTGCTCGGCTCGACGTGCGCAGCCGCCGCATCGGCCTTCTCGTCCTTCCAGAAGATCTGCACCAGCAGGCACAGCACACCGAACGCCGAGCCCACCATGAAGTTCAGGTGGGGATCGATCGCGAACAGGAAGCCGGCCACCAGGGCCACGATCGCGTAGCCGAAAGAGCCCCACATGCGGGCCTGGCCGTATTCGAATCCGAAACGGCGGCTGGTGCGTTCGCTGACGGCCTCGAGCAGGCCCGCCGCGGCGAGGAAGCCGAAGGAGAGGTAGATCGCGCCCACGATCACACCCGCCGTGAAGGCGCTCTTCAGCAGCGGCTCGTAGACGAAGATGAAGAACGGCCCGATCGCGGCCATCGCGATCGACGCGAGGATCACCAGGTGCCGCTTGAGACCGAGCTTGTCCTGCACCGTGCCGTACAGGAACATCACGATCAGCGCGGCGATCGAGTTGGTCGAGTAGACGGTGCCCTGCTCGGCACCACTGAGCCCGAGCCCGCCCTCCTCCGGGCTCTTCAGCAGCCACGGCGAGAAGAACGACCACCAGATGCCCCAGGAGGCGAAGAACAGCAGGAACGTGACAGAGGAATGCAGGTAGGCCCTGTTCTTCAAGGCCTGGGTGAACGATGCCATGGGGGTCCAAACTCTCGCCGTGATCCAGACGACCATCACCGTCCGGGTGTGACGAAGACTACAACGAGGAACACCCAGTTCACAAGGGCTTAATCGTTTTAGCTTATCGTTTTAGCGACAGCAGAAATTGTTGCTAGGACGAGCAATGGAAGTCGCCGGCTCAGACCGACGCGACCGAACCCCGCACGACGAGCTCCATCGGCACTTCGTGGACGACCGGGTCGAGGTCGCCCGACACCAGCAGGTCGACCGCGCGCGCCCCCATCTCCCGGTGCGGCAGCGCCACCGAGGTGAGGCCCGGCCGCATCCATCCGGCGAGCTGGGAGTCGTCGAAGGAGACGACCGAAACACCCTCCGGCACAACGAGCCCCGCCTCCTCGATGGCCTGATACGCCCCGAACGCGGTGCGATCGTTCGCGCAGATCAGCGCCGAGGGCCGCGTCGAGCGCAACAGCTCGGACACCACCCGGTATCCCTGTTCGGGCACCCACTCGCACTCGACGACGCCGGCCAGCTCGACTCCCCCGGCCGCGAGCTCCTCCTCGATCCCTTGCAGCCGTTGATGTCCGGCGTAGATGCCGTCCGGGTGCAGGTCCGACAGTTGACGGCCACCGATGTGGTGGATCCCGTCACGATGCCCCGCCGCGAGGAGCGCCGCGGCAGCGGTCCGCCCGGCGGCGCGCTCCGCGGGGACCACCGCGGGCCCGGTGAGTTCGGTCGGCAGGCAGTTGAGGAAGACGTGCGGGACGGAGGAGAGACGTGCGGGCGGGACGACCTCGCGGGTGTACATGGCGCCGTACATCAGCCCGTCCACGCGCCGGTCCAGCATCGCCTCCACGAGGTCCGCGCCGTCCGAGGAGTAGTCCTCGGTCTCCGCGAGGATCACCATCCGCGACGTCGCCCCGGCCTCCTCTATCGCGCCGCGCACCATGTACCCGGCGTAGGGCTCGGATCCGATCGTGTCGGAGACGAGTCCGAGCGTCATCGTCGACCGCGCTCGGAGGCTGCGGGCCGCGAGATCGGGCCGGTATCCGAGCCGTTCGCTAGCGGCACGAACCCGGTCGGCGGTCGTCTCGGTGATCCGCATGCCCTCGCGCCCGGAGAGCACGAACGACACCGTCGTCACCGAGACACCCGCCTCCCGGGCGACGTCGGCGAGGGTGACGCGGTGCTGCCTCACGACGCTGCCGTCAGAGGACGGCCATCGCCACGATCAGGCCGAGCGCGACGTGCGACGCGGCGATGACGCGGGCCTGCGGCAGGAAGACCTCGGAGTACATGAGCTCGTCCATGTCGACGCCCGTGACCAGGTCGAGGACGCGCACGGAGACGATCTGCGCGATGATGCCGACCACGCCGTAGACCAGCGAGTAGATGACGCCGTCCAGCAGGTTGCCGCCGCCGGTGTAGTTGGCGTAGATCGCGACGACGATGATGAACGCCATCGAGAGCATGCCCGCGCCGGTGATGTAGGTGGCGTTGGGCTTGCCGGCCTTCACCAGGTCGCGCAGCTTGCCGGGGGTGGAGAGGTCGACGGCGTAGAAGCCGACCACCATGAGCAGCAGGCCGACGAGGGCGTACAAGCAGATCGCGCCGATGCCCTTGCCCAGGGTGCCCAGGTCTGCGGCGGCGAGGAGGGTCGTGTTCATGATGCGGTCGTGCCTTTCGGAGTGATGCGGTGCGGGATGAAGGCGGCACCGTCGTCGGTGATGAGTCCGGAGGTCTCGCGGATGCCGATACCGGCGGACTCGTCGCCGACGACCCAGGCGCCGATCACGGGGCGGTAGCCGTCGAACTCGGGCAGCGGGTCGAACATCTGGTACACGTAGCCCTCGGCGCCGTAGACGCCGCCGGTGGCCGTCTCGCGGCCCGCGTCCACGATCGTGAGGTTCGCGCCCTCGCGGCCGAGCTTGGGCTTCTTCACGTACTCGGTGAGGAAGCCGGGGCTGTCGATGAAGGCGGGCAACAGGTTCGGGTGGTCGGGGTACATCTCCCACAGCACCGCGAGGATCGCCTTGTTGGAGAGGATCGCCTTCCACAGCGGCTCGATCCACGTGGTGGCGGGGATCGATTCGACGACCCGCTTGCCGAAGTCGTCCTCGAGGATCCACTCCCACGGGTAGAGCTTGAACACCGAATTGATCGGGGCGTCTTCGAGATCCACGAAGGTCTTGAGGTCGTGGTCCCAGCCGATGTCCTCGATGGGCAGGCCGACGGTGTCGAAGCCGGCCTCGGCGGCCGTCTCCTGCAGGTACCCGGTGGTCACGTGGTCCTCGCCCGTCGCGTCGGCGCCGGACCAGGTGAAGTGCAGCTCCGACGCCGGGATCACGTTGCGGATCTCGCCCCAGCGCGCGACGAGCGCCTCGTGCAGCGAGTTCCACTGGTCGTAGCCGCCCTCGTCCCAGGAGCGCTTGTCCGGCGCGGTGTCCTGGAACCAGTACCACTGCACCACAGCGGCTTCCAGCAGCGAGGTGGGCGTATCGGCGTTGTACTCCAGCAGCTTCGCGGGCCGCCGGCCGTCGTAGCGCAGGTCGAACCGGCCGTAGACGTGCGGGTCCTGCCGCTTCCACGACTCCTCGATCGGGCCCCACGCCCATTCGGGGATGCCGAAGTCGGCGTACCGCTCGGTGAGGATCACGTTCTCGACGGCCTTGAGGCACATGGAGTGCAGCACCTCGACCTGCGCCTCGAGGGCGAGAACCTCGTCCATGTCGAACTCGTAGAACACGGACTCGTCCCAGTAGTTCCGGCTGTCGCCGGCACCGTCGCGCGCGGGGGTGCCGAACACCAGGCCCTGCGATTCGACGGTCCGCTGCCAGCCCGCGCGGGGCGTTCCCCGCATGCGCCGCACTAGGAGCCGCTCGATCCGGAGCCGCCCTTGGAGCTCCCGCCCTTGCTGGAGGTGCCTAGGCCGCCGCGATCGATGTTCTTTCCGCTGGACCCGCTGTTGCTGCCGGCGTTGGTGTTCCCGCTGCCCGAGCCGCTCCCCGATCCCGTCCGCGAACCGGCGGCCGGCGCCGCGGGCTTGCTCGCCGCGTTCGTCTGGCCGTTGGTGCCGAACGATGTGGTCTTCGCCGGGTCCACCGCCGCGCCCGTCGAGGTGCGGAAGGCGGTGTTGGCGGGCCGGTCGTAGCTGCCGCCGGTGATGCGGCCGTTGTTGTAGGAGCCGCCGTAGTTGTACCGGTAGCTCATGCCGTTGAGGAAGATGAAGCCGGTCACCGGGTTGTACGTGCCCCGCGAGCAATAGTCGTCGGAGACCACCTGATCGCCGTCGACGGTGCAGTACGCCGTCTGCGTGTTCACGTTCTGGGTGTTGTCGTTGTCCGGGATCGCGACGTAGAGAAGCGCGATCGCGCCCACCACGCCGACGCCGACCCCGGCGCCGATCATCTGCTTGCGCCGACGGCTCTTCTTCGCGGCCGCGGCGGCGGCCTCCGCCGCCTCGCGCTGCTCGTCCTCGGCGCGCTGCCGCTGGGCCCGTTGCCGGGCACGGGCCTCGCCCACCGTCTCCGGGCGGGCCTGCGTGTTCTCGTCCTGCTGCCGCATCCGACCGGGCCGCCGCGGCGCCTCTCCCGTGTCCGGAAGATGCAGCTCCGGCGGCATCCCGGGGACGGGCATGTAGTTCGACTCCGGCCCGGGGATGTCGCCCACCGGGCGGTTCTCAGGGATGGGCGGCTGCATGCCTCACCTCTCCTCGAACGACGGGAGCCCGCCTCGCGCGGGCCCGAACAGTTCCACGACCAGATCGACCCTGCCCGGAGTATCCCCCGACCACAGGCGTTGCAGCAGAGTGTCGCATGCGGAGCGGTCTCCCTCGACCACGACCCGCACACGTCTGTCCGGCTGATTCGCAGCGTAACCGAGCAGGCCCAGTTCCAGGGCCTGAGTCTTCGTCCAGTACCGGAACCCGACGCCCTGGACGTGACCGTGCACCCACGCCGTCATCCGGGCCTGATCATCGGGCACGCGCTACCCCGAAGTGATGTCTAGATTGACCGTCGTGCCGGCCTTGAGCGTGCGGCCGACGGTGCACACCTGGTCGACGGCGCGGCGGGCGACGGTGATCAGCCGCTCCTGGGCCGCCTCGTCGAGCTCGGACAGGTCGAGCTCGAGGATCTCGTTGAGCTCGGGGTAGACCTCGTTCTGCCGGTCCGCGTCGCCGGAGACCCGGACGGTGGCGTCGTAGTCCTCCCCCAGGCGGCGGGCCAGCACGTGGTCGGTCGACATGCCGCTGCATGCGGCGAGGGCGATCTTGAGCAGCTCACCGGGGGTGAACACGCCCTCGACGTCCGCCGAGCCGACCAGCACCTCGGCGCCGCGCGAGCTGCGCCCGGTGTAGCGGCGCACGCCGGTGCGCTCGACCCAGAGTTCGGTGGACGGTGCCTGCGCGTTCGTGTCGTCGGCCATATGCCCCAATCTACGGCAGCACCGTCCACGACCAGCGCTCGGAGGGCCGGGCTCGGCCGTCCCTATCGGCGGGAGACCGGTAGCGTTGTGAACATGCGTGCGCGGTGGTGGTCGTTCCTCGGAACAGTCCTCGCGTACGCGGCCGCCGCCGCGTGGGCGGCGGTCTCCGGACCGGACCCGTTCCCCACGCATTTCGGCCTGTCCGGGCAGCCGGACTCGTGGACCCCGCGCGCCGAGGCCGTGTCCCTGCACGCGGGCATCGCGGCGGGCGTCGCCGTCCTGATCGCGGTGCTCGCACTGATCGCGCCGCGGATCCCGACCTCGATCATCAACACGCCGCGGCGCGACTATTGGCTGTCCCCCGAGCACCGGCCCGCGTTCGACGACATCGTCTCCGGGTTCCTGCTCTGGGCGGGCGGCCTCTTCCTCGTCCTCCAGGGCGCGACGTTCGTGGTGACGGTCATCGACCCCACGGAGACCGCCGCGAAGTCGACGCTGGTCATCCTCTTCCTCGTCGCGCTCGTGGGCTCGATCGGTTACCTGATCTGGCTGCTCACCCACCCGCCGAAGCGGTCGACGACGACGTCGCGGGGCGTCCGCCCGGGTCGCACCGGAGATCGTTCGTCGAGGTAACGTCATCCGCATGCGACCTCGATGGTGGATCTTCCTCGCCGCGGTCCTGCTCTGCGGCGCCTCGCTCGCCTGGGCCGCGACGTCGGGTCCCGATCCCTTCCCCACGCACTGGGGCGCCGGTGGGACAGCCGACTCCTGGAGTCCCCGTGGTTCGGCGGTCGGAATCTTGGCCGTCTCTGCGGCGGCCCTCGCGGCGCTGTTCGGCGTCCTCGCCGCCTGCACGTCCGCCCTCCCGGACGGCCTCATCAACCTTCCGCCCACGGCTCGCGCGTACTGGCTCGATCCCGCGCATCGCCCCGGCCTCGACGCCCTCCTGCAGCGATACCTGCTCACGGTCGGGACCGCGGTGCTGCTCCTTCTTGCCGTGTCGGTGACCGGTGCCATCGTCAGCCCCGAGGGGAATCCGATTCTCGGCGTCGGCATCTGGGCCGTCTTCGCGGTCATCGCCGTGGGCAGCGGTCACCTGTTGTGGCGGCTGGTCCGGCCGCCGGCGGATAACCTGGCCGCATGAGCGCCTCCACGGAAACCGGCCCCTTCTTCCACGGAACCACCGCAGACCTCCAGCCCGGCGACCTGCTCAGCGCGGGCTTCGTCTCGAACTACCGCCCCGATGTGGTCATGAACCACATCTACTTCACCGCCCTGCGCGACGGTGCCGGGCTCGCCGCGGAGCTCGCCTCCGAGCTCAAGTCCGACGGTGCCGCCCCGCGCGTCTACGAGGTGGAGCCCACCGGCGCCTTCGAGGACGACCCCAACGTCACCGACAAGAAGTTCCCCGGCAATCCCACCCGCTCGTACCGCAGCACCGAGCCGCTGCGCGTCGTCGCCGAGGTGACCGACTGGACCCGGCTCACCCCCGAGGCGCTGCAGATGTGGCGCGACACGATCGTCTCCAAGGCACCCGCCGACCGCGGCGAGATCATCAATTGATCACCTCCGGGTCCCGCGAGAACCGGCCCTCAGCCCGGTTGGCCTGAGGTATGGATTTCGCGCTGAACGGTCTCCTCGAATCGGTATCGGCCACCGATGCGGCCCTCACCCGCGAGTTCTACGCGGCAAGGCCTCGTGGCTCGGCGATCGCCGGCTACGACGAGCTGATCGCGGTCCGGCACGAACGAAGCCTGCGGTTCGCCGGTTCCGTTCGCGCCGAAGCCGAGTCTGCGGATCTCGCCGGGCACGCCGTACCGATCCGAATCATCGAGCCGCAGCAGCGTCCGGCCGTCGGCGTTCTACTGCATTGCCCCGGCGGCGGGTTCTACATGAGCTCGGCGGTCGCCGACGACGAGCGGAACGCTCGTCGTGCGGATGCCACAGGGCTCGCGGTGGTCACGGTCGACTACCGTCTCGCGCCGGAGCACCCGTGGCCGGCAGCCCCGGACGACTGCTGCGCAGCCGCCGAGTGGCTCATCGAACGCGCGTCAGAGCGCTTCGGAACGGACAGGCTCTTCATCAGCGGCTTCTCGGCGGGAGCGACGCTGGCGGCATGCGTCCTGCTGCGGTTGCGGGCAGGAGGACGCGGCGACGCTTTCCGCGGAGCGGTGCTGGAGGCCGGGACCTACGACCTGACCAGACTCAATCCGTCAGGGGCCGCTGTCGTCGACGACTACTTCGTCGAGGCGTACGTCGGCGAGGTGGAGGACCGCACCGATCCCGATGTGTCACCCGCGTACGGCGACCTCCAGGGGTTGCCGCCGACGTTGCTGACCGTCGGCAGCGACGACGTCGTTCTCCCCGACAGTCTGCTCATGGCGGCGAGGCTGGCGGCCGCAGGGAACGACGTGGATCTTCGGATCTATCCGGATGTGCCGCACGGCTTCTCGAACCATCCCACGCCAGTGGGTCGCAGTGCCACCGCTGCCGTCGACGCATGGCTGCGTGCTTGAGCCAGGCCCATTCACTGCGTGAAGAACGTCGTCAGCACACGGGCCATGGATTCAGGGGCGACGACGTGTCCCTGCCCGTCCAGCGTGTGTCGTCCGGCCTGAGGGATGACAGCGGCTATCGCGCTCGCGGCGCGGACGAAGAAGTCGGTCGGCATGCCCGCCAGCTGGGGCTGGGTGATCGACCCCTCGGTGGTCACCAGGACCGACTGCGTGATGCGGGTGAGTCGGTCAGTGGGGATCGTGTAGTCATTGAGGACCACGGCGTCCTTGACGAGCGTGTGGGCGAGCACGACGGACGAGGTCCAGAGCGGGTGTTGCTTGCTGGCCGCGATGTCCGCGTCGGGTCCGCCGGTCAATGTCATGAACAGTTCCAGGAGCTCCTCATCCCGGCCGGCTTCGTACGCCTCGCGGGTGTCCGCGAGGTACTGATCGAACCTCGGCCGCAGGTCGTCTCCGATCGCGTACGGCACGTCCCACACCGCGATCTTGTCGATCGCCGACCCTGCCGCAGCTGCCTCCAGCACGAGAGCACCGCCAGATGACGAGCCGTACACATGAGCTGAGCCGCCGGCCATCGCAATCAGCGCGTCGAGGTCTTCCACCTCACGCGCGAGTGCGTACGGCGACGCATCGCCGCTGGCTCCCCGGCCGCGTCGTGCGTAGTTGTAGACCGTGAAATGGTCGGCAAGGGACCTGGCCAGCGGCGCGTTCTCAGTGCCGTCGTCCAGGGTGCCGCCGACGAGGATCACCGCCGGGCCAGCGCCTGTCCGGTCGTAGGCGATTCTCGTACCGTCGACGGACGTCACACGAAGTGTCATCTCGTTCATTGCTTCTCTCCTCTTATCGATGCGCGGTCGTCACCGTCGGAGCATCGGGAGTTCCGGGCTTGGCACCGGTGGTGGCGTTGGCTGAGCGTTCTAGTCAAACTTGATTACTAGCTCAGAGTGCACCTCGAGGACCATCTAGTCAAGCTTGATTAGGAGCTCTTCTTGAGGTGATCAGGGACCGTTCGCCACGACCCCGGATCATCAGCCATGATGTAGGCACCCTCAGAGAGGCGTCCGCTCAGGCTCTTCGCCCACTCCAGTTCGGTGCGTGCGTGCCCCGCCCACAGGTCGGCCTGCTCGCGGACGTGCTCCGGGGTGTCCCGATTGGGGTGCTTCCGCCACTCGGCCTGCGCTACGAGCTCTGCTTCCAGGCGCGCGACCCG
This sequence comes from Tsukamurella hominis, assembly GCF_965137015.1. Lineage (NCBI taxonomy): Bacteria > Bacillati > Actinomycetota > Actinomycetes > Mycobacteriales > Tsukamurellaceae > Tsukamurella > Tsukamurella hominis. The sequence goes on from NZ_CBCRZG010000011.1 coordinate 23,350, forward strand.
CTCGCCGACTTGCGCGATGGCATCTGACCTGGTCAGCATGGGCAACATCGCAATCGCCGCGTTGAGCATGTCCGCGTCGTGGGTGCGCCGCAGACCGTCGCGGACCATGTCGACCATCTCGTCACGTCCCCGCGCTGTCACGCGGTACAGGACTCTCTCCGGCCCGGAATTGCCCGGCTCGGCGTGTTCGGTGAGGAGGCCATCAGCCGCCGCCTTCTTGAGCGCGTGATACACCGAGCCGGGATTGATCTTGGCCCACGTCTCCGCACCCCAGCTCTGCAGTTCGGACCGCACCTGGTAACCATGCGCGCCGCCGGAGAGGTGCACGATGCCGAGTACCAAGAGCTTCGTCGCCGACATGCGCCCACCTTCGCTCAACCTGCTCGGACTCGCTCCGTGCTGCTCAATGAGTTCAATCGCCTCAGCAGCCAGCGCAAGCGCTGCCTGCGCTCGGTTCACTCGTTCTTAGGCTCAAGCATATGAGCATCCCCGTACTGGCCGCGATGAGCACGCCGATCCCGATGTGAGGCTGACCGTGCCTGGTCAACGCGGCGTGCGCTGACACGTCGGGCAGAAGTGGGAGCCGCGGTTCATGAAGGACTCACGCCGCATGATGGTGCCGCACCGACGGCAGGGTTCGCCGTCGCGGCCGTAGGCGTCGAGGCTGCGGGAGAAGTACCCGGACTGCCCGTTCACGTTGACGTACAGCGAGTCGAAGCTGGTGCCGCCCTGGTCGAGAGCCTGCCGCATCACGTCGGTGGCGTCGTCGATGAGCCGCCCCAGCGCGGGCTTGGTGAGGGCGGAAGCGCGACGGCGGCCGTGCACGCCGGAGCGCCACAGGGCCTCGTCGGCGTAGATGTTGCCCACGCCGGACATCACGGTCTGATCGAGCAGCACCCGCTTGACCTCGGTGTCCTTGCGCTTCATCCGGGCGATGACCGCGTCGCGATCGAACAAGGGGTCCAAGGGATCCCGGGCGATGTGCGCGACGGACGCGGGCACGAGCGTGCCGGCGACCTCTTCGAGCGGGTCGACGGCCCAGCCGCCGAAGGTGCGCTGGTCGACGAACCGGAGCACGGCACCGTCGGACAACCCGGCCCGGATGCGCAGGTGCCGGTCGTCGCCCGGCCCGACGAGCATCTGTCCGCTCATGCCGAGATGCACGACGATCGCGGCGTCCGCGGGGGCGCCGCCGCGCGCGAGCGGCAGCCACAAGAACTTGCCGCGACGCTCCGCGGATTCGACGTCGGCGCCGGTGATCTGGCCGATCATGTCCGCCTCGCCGGCGACATGCCGCCGCGCGGCGCGGGGGTGGAGCACCTCCACGGAAGTGACGCCGCGGCCCACCAGGTGATCGACGAGGCCGCGGCGGACGACCTCGACCTCGGGCAGCTCGGGCATTAGGCCGACTCGGGCGCCTGTTCGGCGTCGCTCGCCGCCGCCGAACTATCATCAGAAGTCTCGGAGTCGTTCACGTCCAACGACTTCCACGCTGCCGCGGCGGCCTTCTGCTCGGCCTCCTTCTTGGTGCGGCCCACGCCCTCGCCGAGGTCGCTGGAGTCCACGACCGCGACGGCGGTGAACTCCTTGTCGTGGTCCGGCCCCGTCGACGTGATGCGGTACGCCGGCGCGCCGAGATCCCGCTCCGCGGCGAGCTCCTGCAGCGACGTCTTCCAGTCCAACCCGGCACCCATCGACGACGAAGCCGTCAGCAGCGGCAGGAACAGCCGGAGCACCACCTCGCGGGCGGTGTCGATGCCGTGCTCGATGTGCACGGCCCCGAGCAGGGCCTCCATCCCGTCGGCGAGGATCGAATCCTTGTCGCGGCCGCCGGTGAGCTCTTCGCCGCGGCCCAGGTACAGGTGGGCGCCGAGGCCGCCCTCCCCCAGCCCGCGCGCGACGCGCGCGAGGGCGTGCATGTTGACCACGCTGGCGCGGATCTTCGCGAGCTCGCCTTCGGGCTTGTCCGGGTGGGTCACGTAGAGCCACTCGGTCACGGAGATGCCGAGCACGCTGTCGCCGAGGAACTCGAGCCGCTCGTTGGTGGGCAGCCCGCCGGCCTCGTAGGCGTAGGAGCGGTGCGTCAGCGCCAGGGTGAGCAGCTCGTCGTCGAGACCGACGCCCAGGGCTTCCAGCAGCGGGGCGCGGTCCGTGGCGGGCGGCGCAGGGAGGCGCTTGCTCACTTGCCGTCGGCCTCGCCCTCGGTGGCGAACTTCGCGAGCCCGGCCCACCGGGGGTCGATCTGCTCGTGGTGGTGGTCGGCCGGCAGGTCGGCCAGCTTCTCGCCGCAGCCCTGGCACAGGCCCTTGCAGTCGTCGGAGCAGACGGGGTCGAGGGCCAGCTCCATGCCGACCGCGTCGATGATGGCCTGCTCGAGGTCGATCATGTCGTCCTCGATGCGGTACATCTCGTCGTCGTCGGTGGTCTTCGCGGTCTCGCTGCCCGGGTAGGCGTACAGCTCCGTCACGAAGACGTTGAGCGCGCCCGACAGCGGGTCGAGACACCGGGCGCACTGGCCCGCGGTGTTCGCGCTCACGGTGCCGGTCACGAGGACCCCCTCGGACACGGCCTGCACCTGGAGGTCGAGATCGACCTCCTCACCGGACTCGATGGCGATCAGGTCGACGCCGACGCGCTCGGGTGCGGCGACCGTGCGGTGCACCTGCGCAGAGGTACCAGGCCGACGCCCGAAGGCGCGGACGTCGAGTACGTACGGCTTACCGGCCGGCTGTCGCACGGCGGCATTGGGTTCGTTCACAACAATCCTCGGGAACTCGTCAGGTCAAGCCAAACACCCGATTGTACGTCAATCGGGCTACCGCGCGTCGACCCGCGACTCTGCGAACTCCTCGAGGTAGCCGTCGGTGGCGCCGTGATCGCTGTAGTCGTGCACGCCGGCGGCGGTGCGCAGCTGCTGGCGGCCGCGGTTCACCGACCGCATCGTGGCGCCCAGCACCTCCTCGAACTGCGAGAGCTTGGTGTCGACGTACACGTCGCACTCCCCGCGCAAGCGGTCCGACTCGGCGTGCGCCGCGTCGATGATCCGGTCGGACTCGCCCTTGGCGGCGGCCACGACCTCGGTCTCGGCGACGAGGCGCTCCTGCTCGGTGATGCCCTCGGCGACGGACCGCTGGTACGCAGCGTTGCCGTCGGCGACCAGGCGCTCGGCCTCCGCGCGGGCGCGTCCGGTGACGGCCTCGTACTCGCGCTGGGCGCCGCGTCGGATCCGCTCGTCCTCCGCGCGGGCCTCGGCGACCAGGCCGGTGGCGTGCTGGTGCGCCTCGGCGACCATGCGGTCCGCCTGGGCCTTCGCGTCCGCGAGGAGGCGGTCGGCCTCGGCGCGGGAGCGGCTCAGGGTGGCGTCGGCCTCGGAGTTGGCCTGGGTCACCGTGGTGTCGTAGTGGGTGCGCGCCTCGCTGATCAGGCGGTCCTTCTGATCGAGCACGTCCTGCGCGTCGTCGAGGTCGGCTGGGAAGGCGTCGCGGATGTCGTCGAGGAGCTCGAGCACATCACCGCGGGGTACGAGGCACCCGGCGGTCATGGGGACGCTGCGCGCCTCCTCCAGGATGGCGCCCAGCTCGTCCAGTGCTTCGAATACGCGGTACATACACCCATTGTGACGGGTGGGACCGGTGTTTCGCCGTAACGCCGTCGCCGCGTGTCGAGTCGAGTCGTGAAAACGGCTGATTCCTGACCTACGAAGCCCGATCCGGCCTCGTACCGCAGAATTCGGCCGATTTCACGACAGCTTGGCGCTCAGGGCGGTCTGCACGTTGGGCGGGATCAGGGCGGAGACGTCGCCGCCCAGCTTCGCGACCTCCTTGACCAGCGAGCTCGACACGTACGAGTACTGCGGCGCGGTGGTGAGGAAGGCGGTCTCGACGTCGGTGAGGTGCATGTTCATCCCGGCCATCGGCAGCTCGTAGTCGAAGTCCGTCGAGTTGCGCAAGCCCTTGAGGATGCACGCGACGCCCTCCTGCCGGGCGTAGTCCACGAGCAGGCCCGTCCACCGATCGACGGTGACGCCGGGCAGGTCCGCGACGTTCTCCTCGATCAGCGCGATCCGCTCGTCGATGGAGAACATGCCCTGCTTGTTGGGGTTCACGACGACGGTGATCACCAGCTCGTCGAAGATCCGCGCGGCCCGGCGGAAGATGTCCAGGTGGCCGTTGGTCATGGGGTCGAACGATCCGGGGCAGCACGCCTTGCTCATGCCCGGTCATCCTGCCAGACGGCGATCTCCACGCGGGTCTCCCCGTAGTCGCGCGTCAGGTCGAGCTCGAAGCCCTCGGGCCACGTCGCCGTGGGCGTCCGCGCGGAGCGCTCCACGATCACGTGAGCGCCCGGCGCCAGCCATCCCGCGGTCAGCGCGGTGAGGTCGCCGTCGACGGTGTCCGCCGGCACGTCGTAGGGCGGGTCCAGGAAGACGAGGTCGTACGGCTCGGCCGGGAGGTCGAGGTACGCCCGCACGGCCCGACGGTGCGCCGTCGCCCCCGGCAGCCCGACGGCGCGCGCGTTCTGGTTGATCACCGCGACCGCCTTGGCGTCGGCGTCCACGAGCACGGCGCGGGCGGCGCCGCGGGAGAGCGCCTCGAAGCCGAGGGCCCCCGATCCCGCGTAGAGGTCGAGGACCGCCAGATCGTCGAAGTCGAGGCGCGATTGCAGCGCGCTGAACAGCGCCTCGCGGACGCGATCCGACGTGGGCCGAGTGCCGCGGGGCGGCACCGCGAGCCTGCGCCCGCGTGCCGCCCCGGCGATGATCCTGGTCACCGCACCACTCTAGTCACGCCGGTCAGCTCGCCTTGGCGAGCTTCGCCTCCTCGATCTGCGCGAGGCGCGTGGCGTCGGTGTCCGGGCCGGGCACCTCGGTGCCGCGGATCGAGCAGCCCTTCGTCTCCTGCAGGAAGGGCAGCGCGATGAGGCCGACCACGCAGGCCCCCATCATGTAGAAGGCCGGGAACTGGAGCCAGCCGGTGTTCTCCACCACCGCGTCGTTCACCAGCGGAGCGGTACCACCGAAGGCGGCGGTCGCCACGTTGTAGGAGATCGCGAAGCCCGCGTAGCGCACCTGAGTGGGGAACATCGCCGGGAAGGTTGCGGTGATGGTGGACAGCTGCGGGATGTACAGCAGACCGAGCACCACGAATCCGAGGATGGCCCAGCCGAATCCCTGGCCCATCAACCAGAACATGGGCCACGCCATGACCAGCAGTCCGATGAGCGAGAACCACCACATCGGCTTGCGGCCCGTGCGGTCCGAGAGGGCGCCGAAGAACGGAATGCACAGCGCCATCAGCACCTGGCCGATCAGCATCAGGATCGACGAGTCGGACTCGGTCATCCCGATCGAACCCTGCAGGTAGGTGGGCATGTACGCGATCAGCGTGTAGTTCGCGATATTGAGGGCGATGACCAGGCCGAACATGATCATGATGGGGCGCTTGTAGTCACGCACCAGCGACACGAAGCGCTGCCAGGCGGAGCCCTGCTTCTCCTGCTCGTCGGCCATCTCCTCGAACACCGGGGTGTCGTCGAGCTGGTGCCGCAGGTACCAGCCCACGAAACCCAGTGGGATCGCAACGAAGAACGGGATGCGCCAACCCCAGTCGTACATCTCGTCGCGCGTGAGCAGCTGCTGCAGGAGCAGCACGAACGCGGTGCCGCCCGCGAAACCGCACATGGTGCCGAACTCCAGGAAGCTGCCGTAGCGGCCGCGCTTGTTGTCCGGGGAGTACTCCGCCATGAAGGTCGCGGCGCCGCCGTACTCACCACCGGTCGAGAAGCCCTGCACGACACGCAGGCCGATGAGCAGCACCGGCGCGAGGACGCCGACCTGGGCGTGCGTCGGCAGGACGCCGATCAACGCCGTGGATCCTGCCATCAGCAGGATGGTGGTGGCCAGCACCACCTTCCGGCCCAGCCGGTCGCCGAGCGGTCCCCAGACGAAGCCGCCGAGCGGGCGGAGCGCGAACGACACGGCGAATCCGAGCAGCGTGCCCAGCGTGCCGAGGGTCCCCGGGAAGAACGCCTGCGTCAGGTAGGCGGTGGTCGCGGCGTAGACGCCGTAGTCGAACCATTCGGTGAAGTTACCCATCGCCGATGCCGCGATGGCCTTGTGCAGCTTGCTCTTGCGCTGCTGTTCGGTCTCCTGCAGTCCCGCCACCGAGAGCGGGGACGATACGGAGGGCATTTTTGAGTTATCAGGCATGCAGATCAGCCCCTGGCGTTGGTCACCGTGCGGACCGGGCTTGCCTGTGGCTAGACACTGCTGGGCCCACCGGACGTGTGATTACCGCGCATTCGACGTTAACAGAGTCAACGATCTCTTCTTGTGTGGACGGTTCACCTGGTGGACACTGTCCGGCATCCTCGCTGGTAACCCGGTGTTCGCCGCCCGGGAACCGGACTGCGGCATCGTTTCCGCAATGCCCCTCAGTGATTCGCAGTTCTCGCGTCGTTCGCTCCTCAAGGCCGGCACCGCCGGCGCCCTCCTGATCCCGGCCGGCTCACTGCTCTCGGCCTGCGGCACCTCGTCGGACGGCGCGGCGGCCTCGTCGTCGCCCGGCGTGGTCCGGGGCCGCCCGTCGCTCACGCACGGCATCGCGTCCGGCGATCCCCGCACCGACGGCGCGCTGGTCTGGGCGCGGTCGGACGCGCCCGCGCGGATGATCATCGAGACGGCCTCGTCAGAGTCCTTCAGCAACCCGCGCCGTTTCGAGGGGCCGCAGCTGAACCCGTCGTCCGACGGCGCCGGGCGGTTCCGCATCACGGGTCTCGAACCCGGCCAGACGGTGCACTATCGCGTCACCCTCGAGGGCGAGAACGGCGCGACATCCGAGCCGGTGGCCGGCACGTTCCGGACGGCACCGTCGGCGAACGGGAACGTGAGCTTCGCCTGGTCGGGCGACGTGGTCGGCCAGGGATGGGGCATCAACCGCGACGGCGGCATGGCGATCATGGGCGCCATCGCCGACGCGCGGCCCGACTTCTTCCTGCACTCGGGCGACGCGATCTACGCCGACAACCCCGTGCCGGAGACCCAGAAGCAGAACGACGGCAACACGTACCGCAACGTCACGGCCGAGGCCAAGAACCAGGTGGCGCAGACGCTCGACCAGTTCCGCGGCAACTACGCCTACAACCTCACCGACGAGCACTACAAGCGGTTCGCGGCGAACGTGCCCCAGCTGATCCAGTGGGACGACCACGAGGTGGTCAACAACTGGTTCCCGGGCGAGAGCCTGGCGGGGCAGAACCGCAAGGGCTACACCGAGACCGACGTGAACAAGCTCGCGGACTTCGCCTACCAGGCGTGGCGCGAGTGGCAGCCGGTGCAGCCCACGGAGGCCGCCGACGGGCGCCTGTACCGCAAGATCTCCTACGGCCCGCTCCTCGACGTCTTCGTGCTCGACATGCGCAGCTACAAGGACCCGAACCCCAACGCGTGGGCCACGTCCAACGACGCCGGCATCCTCGGCGACAAGCAGACCCAGTGGCTCATCGACGGCCTCACCTCGTCGAAGGCGGTGTGGAAGGTGGTCGCGAACGACCTGCCGCTGAGCATCGTCGTCCCCGACGCCGCCACGAACCCCAAGGACGGCGGCCCGAAGTCGATGGAGGCCGTCGCGCAGGGCGACAACGGCGCGCCCCTGGGCCGCGAGATCGCCTTCTCGCGCATCCTCTCCCGCACCAAGGACGTGAACAACGTCGTGTACCTGACCGCCGACGTGCACTACACCGCGGCGATCTCGTACCACCCGGACAAGGCGGCCTTCCAGGACTTCTCGCCGTTCTGGGAGTTCGTGTCCGGCCCGCTCAACGCAGGCGCGTTCCCACAGAGCCCGCTCGACGGGACCTTCGGCGCGCAGTACGAGTTCGTGCACGCCCCCGACAAGGCGAACGTCTCCCCCGCCGAGGGCTTCCAGCACTTCGGGCACGTCACCATCGACGGCGGCACCCGGGCGCTGACGGTGCACCTGCGCGACGCCAAGGGCGCCTCGCTCTACGCCAAGGAGCTCGCTCCGGCGTAGTCCTGCGCGCCCGCGTAGCGGAAGCGCTGGGCGGGGTGATCGGCGGCGAGCCGGTCACCCTGCCCGAACAGCTTGTGTCGCAGCGTTCCCGGCACGTACTCGGTCGGGTACACGCCGCGTCGGCGCAGCTCCGGGACGATGAACTCGACGATGTCCTCGAAGGTGCCGGGCGTGATCGCGTAGGCCAGGTTGAAGCCGTCGACGTCGGTCTCCTCGACCCACTCCTGCAACTCGTCGGCCACCCGCTCGGCGGAGCCGACGAGCACGGGGCCCATGCCGCCGATGCGGCCCCACTTGCCGATGTCCTCCACGGTCCAGTCCTTGCCCGACGGATCCGCCTGCTGGAAGTTGGAGACGGCCGAGATGATGGCGTTGGACTTGACGTCGCCCACCGGATCGCTGGGGTCGTAGGCGCCCAGGTCGACGCCCATCCACCCGGACATGAAGACCAGCGAGCCCTCGATGCTGGCGTAGCGGTGGTACTCCTCGAGTTTCGCCTGCGCCTTCGCCTCGGTCTCGTCCGTGACGATGGTGAGCAGCGTGTAGACCTTGGCCGAGTACGGGTCGCGGCCGTTCGCGACGAGGCCCTCGCGGATCGTGCGCACGACCTTCTTCAGGATGGCCTTGGTGGGCGCCGCCACGAAGATCGCCTCGGCGTTGCCGGTCGCGAACGCCAGCCCGCGCGGCGACGCCCCGGCCTGGTAGATCACGGGCGAGCGCTGCGGCGAGGGCTCGCCGACGTGGATGCCGGGTACGTCGAAGTACTTGCCGTGGTGGTTGATCGGGTGCACCTTCGACGGATCCGTGAACACGCCGCTCTCCCGGTCGCGGATCACCGCGTCGTCCTCCCAGGAGCCCTCCCACAGCTTGTAGAGCACCTCGAGGTACTCGTCGGCGTGGTCGTAGCGCTCGTCGTGCTGCAGCTGGTCGAGTTGCCCCATGTTCTTCGCCGCCGACGGCAGGTACCCCGTCACCACGTTCCAGCCGATCCGGCCGTTCGTGAGGTGGTCGAGCGTGGTCAGCCTGCGGGCGAAGGGGAAGGGGTGCTCGAAGCCGGTGCCGGCGGTGATGCCGATGCCGAGGTGCTCCGTCGCGCCCGCGATGGCCGAGGCCAGCAGGATCGGATCCGACACGGGGACCTGCGCCGCGTGCTTGATGGCGGCGTCGCCGTTGCCGTTGTAGGAGTCGTAGATGCCCAGGACGTCGGCGATGAAGATGCCGTCGAAGGTGCCGCGCTCCAACAGCTTCGCCAGGTCCGTCCAGTAGCTCAGCTCCTTGTAGCGGTGCGACTGGTCCTTCGGGTGCCGCCACAGGCCCGGGGACTGGTGGGCGACGCAGTTCATGTCGAAGGCGTTGAAACGGATCTGACGGCTCATGGAGGCCGACGCTAGGCGGCGCGCCCGCGCCCGCCCAGGCTTGCGCTCAGCGTGACGCGAGGGCCGCCCCGCCGGCCTGCGCGAGGGTACTGCGCACCGTCAGGCCAGGTTGAGCTGCCAGGACACGCCGAACCGGTCCCCCACCCAGGCGAAGGCGGTGGAGAAGCCGTACTCGCCCAGTGGCATGTAGGTCTTCCCGCCCGCGCCGAGCGCCTCGGTGAGACGCTCCAGTTCCTCGCGGTCGTCGCAGTCCACGAACAGCGACGTCGACGGGGTGAAGTCGAAGGCGTGGTCGACGGAGCTGTCGCTGATCAGCACGTGCTCGCCCTTGATCACCAGCTCGGCGAGCTGGATTCCGTGCTGCGGGTCCGCGTGCGGCACCGAGCTCAGGACCGCCCCGTCGAAGGTCGCGACGTACAGGTCGATCGCCTGCGCGGCGACCGCGCCCTGGAACATGAGGAACGGACGAATCATGGTCATGCGGCGAGCCTACGTCCGGCGCGCGCCGTAGGGTGCGGGCATGACATCGGTGGTCGTGGTGGGCAGCGTGAACCTGGACGCGATCACGGTGTGCGAGCGGTTCCCGCAGCCGGGCGAGACGGTGACGGGTGTCTCGGTCGCCTTCGGGCAGGGCGGCAAGGGCGCGAATCAGGCCCGGTCGGCGGCGCGGTCGGGCGCGGCGACCGTCTTCGTCGGCGCGGTGGGCGAGGACGACGCCGCGGGCACGGTGCTGGACTCCCTCGCGAGCGCGGGGGTGGACGTCTCCCGCGTCGCGCGCACGCCTGGCAGCACCGGCTTCGCGAACGTCACCGTCGACGGTTCCGGGGAGAACCACATCGTGGTCGTGCCCGGCGCGAACGCCGCGGTCCGCGTGGACGACGCGGCGCGCGCGGCGATCGCCGACGCGGACGTGCTGCTCCTGCAGCTCGAGATCCCGCTCCCCGCGGTCGTCGACGCCGCCCGCGCCGCGCGCGAGGCCGGCACCGTCGTCCTGCTCAATCCCTCGCCCGTGCAGCCCCTCCCCGACGAGCTCGTCGAGCTCCTCGACGGCGTGATCGTCAACCGGGACGAGGAGAAGGCGCTCGCCGAGGTCGTGGGGCGCGTGCCGCACGTCGTCACCACCCTTGGCGGCGACGGTGCCCGAGCGACCGGACCCGACGGCACCGTCGACGCCCCGGGCTTCGCGGTCGACGTCGTGGACACCACCGGGGCCGGCGACGCCTTCGCCGGCGCGCTCGCGGCGCACTGGGACCTGCCACCCGCCGAACGGCTGCGCCGCGCCAACGCGGCCGGCGCCCTCACCGCCACCGCCGCCGGCGCGGCGGCCGCCCCCACCGCCGACGAGGTCAACGCCTTCCTCGCCAACCAGGAGACCGCCCGATGACGATCACCGTCCACGACGTGCCCGGCGTCGGCCCGTACGCCCTGACCACCGGGCCGGACGGGGCACTGTGGTTCACGCTCGTCGGGAGCGGCGAGATCGGGCGGTACGACACCGCCACCGGTCAGACGGTGCGGTATCCCGTCGGCCCGGACACCGGCCCCACGATCATCACGACCGGGCCCGACGGCGCGCTCTGGTTCACCGAGTACCGCTCCCACCGCCTCGGCCGGATCACCGTCGACGGGGAGGTCTCGCACGTCGACCTCCCGCCCGAGTGCGGGCCGTTCGGCCTGGCGACGGGGTCCGACGGTGCGCTGTGGTTCACCGCGACCGCCACGAACCGGATCGGTCGGGTCACCGTCGAGGGAACGGTCACCGAGTTCGACCTGCCGATCCCTGGGGCCTTCCCCTCCGCGATCGCCGCCGGCCCGGACGGCGCGCTGTGGTTCCCGCTCAACCAGGCCGACGCGATCGGCCGGATCGACACCACCGGGACGGTCTCGGTGTTCGCCCTGGACTCCCCCGGCTGCGCGCCGGTCGGCATCGTCGCAGGGCCGGACGGGGCACTGTGGTTCGTCGAGATCGGGGCGGGCCGGATCGGCCGGATCACGCCCGACGGTGCCGCCACGCACTACCCGCTCCCCGACGCCGCGTCCCGCCCGCACGGGATCTGCGCCGGGCCCGACGGTCGCATGTGGTTCACCGAGTGGGCCGGCAACGCCCTCGGCTCCATCGACGCCGAGGGACGAATCCACAGGTACGAGCTGCCCGTGCCGGGCTCCGAGCCCCACGGCATCGCCCTCGGACCCGACGGTGCGCTGTGGGCCGCGTTGGAGGCCGGTTCGCTCGCTCGACTGGCCCCACCACAGCTCTGATGTGACCCATCTCACATTGACCCGGCTCGCTGGGGATACCCCGGGGTTCCGCTGACCGATTCCGAAGCGCGGGTGACTTCCGCATTGCCGGTTGTTAGCGTCGAAAGTGATGAGCCCGTCTCACAAGAGCGATCCCACTGCCCCCGCAAAAACGGGGGTCACCACCCGTTGCCCGTCGATCGACGATGGAATACGACTGTGGGAGATCGCCCGGGACACCGAGGTTCTCGATCTCAATTCGACGTACGCGTACACGCTGTTGTGCCGTGACTTCGCCGATTCGTCGATCGTCGCCGAGCACGGTGGCGCCGTCGCCGGTTTCGTCACGGGGTACCGCCGTCCCGACCGCCCGGACACCCTGTTCGTGTGGCAGGTGGCGGTGGATGCCGCCCATCGGGGCCACGGCATCGCCTCGCGTATGCTCATCGATCTGTTGGATCATCTTGCGGTGAGGGGCGTTTCACGCCTGGAGACCACGATCACCGCGTCCAACACGGCGTCCCAGGAGCTCTTCGGCTCCGTGGCGAAGAAGCGCCGTTCCACCCTCACGGTGCGCGATCTGTTCGCCTCGCACCACATCTCCCCCACTGAATCCGACCCCCACGAGCCCGAGCAGCTGTACATCATCGACCCCGCCTGACCCGGCGGGGCCGCTGCCGGCCCACTAGGAGGATCACCATGTCCACCCTGACCGACGAGAACACCAGCACCGCAGATTTCGAGCAGCCCTCGATCTTCAGCACCCGCGAGTCGGAGGTGCGCAGCTACTCGCGCGGTTGGCCTGCCGTCTTCGATCGCGCCGAGGGTTCATGGCTCATCGATCGCGACGGCCGCCGCTACCTCGACTTCTTCGCGGGCGCCGGTGCCCTCAACTACGGGCACAACCACCCCAAGCTGAAGCAGGCCCTGGTGGAGTACATCTCCGAGGGCCACATCACGCACTCGCTCGACATGTCGACCGTGGCGAAGGGCGAGTTCCTGCAGACCTTCGAGGACAAGATCCTGGGGCCCCGCGGCCTGGATTACAAGGTCCAGTTCCCCGGCCCCACCGGCACCAACACGGTGGAGGCGGCGCTGAAGCTGGCCCGTAAGGTCAAGGGCCGCGAGTCGATCATCAACTTCACCAACGCCTTCCACGGCATGACGCTGGGCGCGCTGTCGGTGACCGGCAACTCGATGAAGCGCGGCGGCGCCGGCATCCCGCTGGTGCACGCCACGCCGATGCCCTTCGACAACTACTTCGACGGCGTGGCACCGGACTTCCAGTGGTTCGAGGCCGTGCTCGCCGACTCCGGCTCGGGCCTGAACAAGCCGGCCGGCGTCATCGTCGAGACCGTCCAGGGCGAGGGCGGCGTCAACGTCGCGCGCGCCGAGTGGCTGCGCGCACTGGCCGACCTGTGCGAGCGGCACGACATGCTGCTCATCGTGGACGACGTCCAGATGGGTTGCGGCCGTACGGGTCCGTTCTTCTCCTTCGAGGAGGCCGGGATCACGCCGGACATCGTGACGCTGTCGAAGTCGATCGGCGGGTACGGCCTGCCGATGGCGCTCACGCTGATGAAGCCCGAGCTCGACGTCTGGGGTCCCGGCGAGCACAACGGCACCTTCCGCGGCAACAACCCCGCGTTCGTCACCGCCAAGCACGCGATCGACGAGTTCTGGTCGGACGACGTGCTCGAGAAGGAGACGCTCCGCAAGGGCGCCCACATCGAGAAGCGCTTCGACGAGCTGTGCGCCGAGTTCCCCGAGCAGCTCAGCCACCGCGGCCGCGGCCTGGTGCAGGGCCTGGTCTTCGCCGACGCCGACAAGGCGGGCGCGGTCTGCGCCGCCGCCTACCAGCAGGGCCTGCTCGCGGAGACGTCCGGCCCGTCGGACGAGGTGGTCAAGCTCCTTCCGGCGCTCACCATCACCGACTCCGAGCTCGATCTCGGCCTCGACATCCTCGCCACCGCGACCCGAAAGGCACTGTCCGCATGATCGTCCGCACCACCGATGAGATCACCGGCACCGAGCGCGACGTCGCCGCCGGGAACTGGCGCAGCAAGCGCATCGTGCTCGGCGGCGACCGGGTCGGCTTCTCCTTCCACGAGACCGTGATCGAGCCCGGCACCGTCAACGAGTTCCACTACGCCAACCACGTCGAGGCCGTATGGCTCGTGGAGGGCGAGGGCACGCTCCTGGACCGGGAGACCGGCGTCGAGTACCCGCTCGCCCCCGGCACCATGTACCTGCTGGACGGCAACGAGCGGCACACCGTCACCACGAGGACCCGCATGCGCATGCTGTGCGTCTTCAACCCGCCCGTCGTCGGCACCGAGGTGCACGACGAGAACGGCGTCTACCCCCTGGTCGCCGTCGACTGACACCCCTCAGCAATTGAACGACGTTATGGAGAGTAAAACCCCAGGTCGGGTTCTCCATAACGTCGTTCAATTGCGTTAGAGGGTGAGGGCGAGGGCGCAGACGGCGAGGACGACCACTGCGGTGATCGCGTCGATGCGGCCGGGACCGGCGGCGCGCACGACGAGGCGGCCGGTGCCGCCGCGGGCGGCGATGGCCTCCCCCATCTCGGTCGCGCGGCGCAGGGAGACGACCATGGCGGCGACGCAGAGGTCGACCAGATCCGCACGGCGCGAACGCTTCACTGCGGGCGGCGGCTGGAGCCGGCGCGCCGCCGACAGCGTCCGGAACTCGTCGATCATCAACGGGAACGTGCGCAGCGCCAACGCGAGCGTGACGGCCCACTCGTCCACCGGAATCCGCAACCGGCGCAAGGGCCCGCACAGCCGCGCGACGGCGGGCGCCACATCGGCCGGATCGGTGGTCCACGCGATGAGCGCGCCGGCCTCGAGCAGCACCAACCCCAGCAGGATCACGCGCAGCAGGTTGAGCAGGCCGCCCAGGCCCACCGTGGCGCCGGCGACGTCCACGTGGGGCGCACCGCCGCTCGCCGCCATCAGGCAGCCGCCGATCAGCACCACCACGAGCACCCACCGCGGCACGGACGGTAGGACCGAGAGCGGGATCCTGGCCGAGGCCGCGGCCAGGACGAGCAGCGCGGCGAGCAGCCCGATCACCGGCCAACTCGGGTCGACCGTGAGCACGACGGAGATCGCCGCCACCGCCAACAGTTTCGTGCCGGCCCAGAGGTCGTGCAGGTAGGAGCGCTGCGGCAGCGGCCGCAGCACCAACGACGTCGCCCGGCTCATGCCACCTCCTCCGCGTCGATCGCGCCACGCGCGAGGTGGACGGTCCGGTCGCACAGCCGGTCGAGGTGGTCGACGTCGTGCGAGATGATCACCATCGCCTGGCCGCCGTCGCGGATCCCGACCAACAGCTCGACCAGTTCGCGCTGCGACGGCAGGTCCAGCCCGGCGAGCGGCTCGTCGAGGATGAGCAGCCGCGGTGCCCTCGCGAGCAGGCCCGCGAGCGCCACCCGGCGGAGCTGGCCGCCGCTGAGCCGGTCGACGAGAAGCTCCGCCGTCGCTGCGGGGAGGCCGACGGAGGCGAGCGCCCGGGCGATCGCGGTGGCGTCGTCGCCGCGGAGGCCGGCCAGCGCGGCGAGAGCGTCGCCGGCGGTCCCGCGCACTAGCTGCAGGCGCGCCGCCTGCAGCGCGAGCGCCACCGCGCCGACGTGCTCGGCGACGGGCGCACCGTCGAGGTCGCAGGTGCCGGCGGTCGGCTCGAGGAGCCCGGCCATCACCCAGGCGAGCGTCGACTTGCCCGACCCGTTGCCGCCGCAGAGCAGCACCGCCTCGCCCTCGCGCACGGCGAGGTCGACGCCGCGGAGCGCGGTGCGCCGCCAGGGCGTTCCGGTGTCGTACTCGTAGTGCACGCCGCGCAGCACGAGCAGCGGCGCGCCGAGGGCGGGGCGGACGCGCCCGCCCTCGGTGGACGCGGGAGGGGCGGCACGCTGCGCGCTCCCGAGGTCGACGGTGCGGTCCGCTCCGGCCGCCTCCTCCGGGTAGTGGGTGATGTTCACCAGGCCGAGGTCGTGCTGCCGGGTCAGGCCGCCCAGTAGTGCCATCAGATCCTCGCGGCCGTCCCGGTCCACCATGGTGGTGACCTCGTCGGCGACGACGAGCGCGGGCCGCCGGGCCAGCGCGGCCGCGACCGCGAGGCGCTGCGCCTCCCCGCCCGAGAGGCCGGAGGTGTCCCGGTCCCCCATACCGCCGAGCCCGACCTCCGCGAGCAGACCGTCGACGTCGACCTCCACCCCGTCCGGCAGGCCCCAGACGACGTCGTCGGCGACGCGGATCCCGAGCACCTGACTGTCCGCGTGCTGCAGGACGAGGGCCGTTCCACCGACCCGGCCGAGCCCCACGGCGCCGGGTCGGTCGACGATGCCGGCCGTCGGCGGGAGCCCGGCCAGCACGCGCATGAGCGTCGATTTACCGGTGCCGTTGGCGCCGGTCACCGCGACGTGATCGCCGGGTTCCACGCCGAAGGAGACGCCCGAGAGCGTGTCCTGCCGGGCCTCCGGGTAACGGAAGGCGACGTCCTGCAGCCGCATCGGCAGCGGGCGGGGCGCACCGTCCTCGGACTCGCGGGGGAAGAGGTCGCGCGGCGCCGCGCTGGTGGCCCGGACCCGGCGGAGCACCGGGGTGAGGATGCGCCAGGCGAAGGAGCAGCCGATCACCACGATGAGCCAGACCGACACCCACACGAAGACCTGCCAGTGCTGCAGCCCGAAGGCCGCGAGACGCTGCAGCGCCGCCCCCGGTCCGGCGCCGCCCGGGAGCGGCAGCAGGAGCGCGCCCAGGCCGCGCACGTTCGCGGCGACGGCGCCGAGCACCACCGTGCGGATCTCGGCGAACACCGCGAGGAAGGCGAGGACCGCGGTCGCGACCACGACGCCCCACAGGGCGGCGACGCCGAGCATGACGCCGCGCCCGCGGCCCCGTCGGCGCACCTGACCGCAGATCACGCCCATGTACACGCACGTCCATGCGGAGACCAGGCCGCCGAAGCCCGCGAGCAGGAAGGCCACCGTCCCGGAGGCCATCGTCGTGGCGACCGCGACCCGGGCGCGGTGGTGGAAAGCCAGCACGCCCATGGGAACGGCGCCGGCCCAGGCGAAGACGACGGCGCCCGGGACGACCATCGAGAGCACCGCGATCGCCGACATGAGGGCGGCCGTGACCGCGGCGTGCGCGAGCTCGACGGGCCGCAGCGGGCCCGACTCGGTTTCCGACATCGAATCACCCTATCCGCGACCGCACATATCGGTGGGGCGACGGGCCCGTCCGATTCAGTGCGCCGGGCGCGCGCATGGACCAGACTGGGGACATGACCTCGCTCGCCGATCTGGCCGTCACTCTCAAGTCCCTGCACCGCAAGGGAGATCCCGTCGTCCTGCCCACCACGTGGGACGCCTGGTCCGCCAACACCGCGGTCGCGGCGGGCTTCGCCGCGCTCACCGTGGGCTCGCACCCGATGGCCGATTCGATCGGCCGCCCCGACGGCGAGGGCATGAGCTTCGACGAGGCGATGACCCGCGTCGCGCAGATCACCTCGGCGGTCGACGTTCCCGTGTCCGTCGACATCGAGTCGGGCTACGGGCAGTCCGCGGAGCGGATCGTCGAGGGCCTCCTCGGCGCCGGCGCGGTGGGCCTGAACATCGAGGACACGGTGCACTCCGAGGGTGGCCGGTTCCGCGACGCGCAGGAGCACGCCGACCTGGTCGCCGCGCTGCGCGCCGCCTCCGACGCCGCGGGTGTGCACGTGGTGATCAACGCCCGCACCGACATCTTCAAGAACCAGGTGGGTGAGGCGGAGGACCGCGTGGAGCGCGCCATCGCGCGGATGCAGCTGTGCGCCGACGCGGGCGCCGATTCGCTCTACCCGGTCGCGTTCCACGACGCGGCCACGCTCCGGCACCTCGCGGACGCCCTGCCGCTCCCCGTGAACGCGATCGCGAATCCGGCGACCGACGATCTGGCCGCGCTCGCCGCCGCCGGCGCGGGCCGGATCAGCTTCGGCCCGATCTGGCAGATGGCGCTCACCGAGCGGTCGAACGAACTGCTCGCGCGCTGGCGCTGATCCTCATGCCTCGCGCGACGCCCTGGACGCGAGGAGCGCCAGGGCGTCGTCGACGCACCGGGTGACGAACGCGTCGTCCGGTGGTTCCCCGCCCACCAGCACGCGGAAGTAGATGGGCGCGGCCACGGACTCGAGCAGGTCGCGCGAGAGCACCCCGTCGGGGATCTCGCCGCGGGCGATCGCGCGCTCGATCACCGGCGCCGTGCTCGCGAATCGCGCGTCCCAGAAGCTGATCCGCGCGGCGTCGACCTCGGGGTCCTGCGACATCGCGAGGGTGGTCCCGAGGAGCCGCGCCAGTCCGGGCCGTTCGAGGAGCGCGGTGATCTGCCGCGCGACCTGGAGAAGGTCCTCGCGCAGGTCACCGGTGTCCGGGGCGGGATTTCCCTGCGCCGCCAGCTCGGTGACCGCATCGGCGACGAGGGCCGTCGGTGTGGGCCACCGTCGATAGACGGTGGTCTCCGCGACGCCCGCCCGGGCCGCTACCTCCGCGATGCGCAGGCCCTCGAAGCCGTGCTCGGCCACCTGCGCGAGCGCCGCTGCCAGCACCGCCTCACGAACGCGCGCCGATCGACCGCCCGTCCGCCGACGGGGCCCTGCCTCCTGGTCCATACCCCAGTTCTACGCGACCGCCGCCGTCACACCGAGGCGAGGTAGTCGTCGACCCAGTTGCCGAACTCGGCGGCGAGATGCCATTGATGCTCGGTGATGTACAGGCCCGGCACCGCCACGGGGAAGGCGACGCGGAGCCGGCAGCGGAATCCGGCGCCCGGGAGGTCACGGAACTGGTGGCGCACGCCGCCGATCATCTCGCCCGTCGCGAGCGAGGCCGTGCCGGCGATCTCGAGCGGATACGAGGGGTCGCGCGGGATCGGGACGCCACGCACGTCGGTGTAGTCGACGAAGAAGCGCAGGGGCAGCACCGCACCGCCGGTCACCTCGATCACCTCCTGTCTCCCGTCGGCGCCGGTGACGATCACGTAGTGGTCGGGGCACGCACCGGTCCACGTCGGGCGGTCGTCCGTCGTGCGCTCGCGGGTGAACCACGCGACCATGCCCGCGGCGGTGCCCCGCGTCGCGGTGATCTCGGTGTCCGCGATCGCCCACCGGCCTCCCGACGCGGCCTTGGCGGCGAGCGTCGCGGCGCCGGCGAGCGCGGTCTCGGGCGCGAGCAGCTCGCGGATGTGGTCCACCCCGAGCCGCTCGCGCGTGCGGGCGAGCGCAGCACGCGCGGCCGGCAGATCCGACGGGGTCGCGACGCCGCGGTCCGCCAGCGCGCGCAGCTCCCCCGCGGCGACACCCGGGTAATCCCGCAGCAGGCGCGCGGCTGCGATCGGCACGCGGCGGCGCTCCCACGCCTGAACGCTCGATCGGGAGACGGATACGCCGGCGAGACGCGTCCGGAGCCCCGCCTGCCCGGCGGGTTCGGAGAGCGCCCGGCCGGCGCCCTGCGTCACGACGGCCGCCGCGATCCCCGCTCCTACTGCCCCTGCGAGGAACCCCCGCCTCGTCGGCCTCGACACCGTCATCGTGATCCCGTCTCTTAACGCTTGGCCTTATAGCGTTAGTGGATAGACTGGGGTGACAGCGATCACTTGTCAAGACTCGAGGAACGGGCGACACCCATGACCGACCACACCGGCATCAGGACCTTCATCGACGACCGCGCGATCGCACCCGAGGCGGTGCGCGCGTGGGAGGAGCGCCGGCTCCGCGCCGCGTTCCGCAGGCTCGCCTCCGGGCTCGGCGCCCGCGCGACCGCCGAGCTGCTGCCCGACGAGTCGATCGCGGACGTACGGCACGCACCGATCCAGGTGCAGCGGGACACGCTCACCGCGATGAAGACGCGCCTGGGGCACGCCGGGATCTACGCCCTCCTCCGGCGCGAGCTCGCTGTCTCGGAAGCCACCACGCGCGCGACCGTCGCGGTGAGCCGCGGCCGGACCGCGACCTCGGTCACGCGCCTCGAAGCACCGGGCGTGTCCGCGGAGCGCTTCGCGGAGTGGTTCGACGACCTCACCGCGTCGAACCGCGAGGGCGCGATGCTCGCCGCGTGCCCGGATCACTACCTGCTCCGCGGCCTCCGCGACGGCCGTCAGGAGGTCGTCGAGACCACGGGCGGCACGCCCGCCGCGTCGCGGTTCCTCGTCGACTACACGCGCAGCGACCGGCTGACCACCGCCGCCGACCCCGCGTACCCGATCCAGATCGCCGGCCTCGCGCTCCTGGACGACGGGACGTGCATCGGCGGCGTCCGGCACCAGCTGCGCGATCACGACGGCACCCTCGACGCGCTGCTCACCGTCGAGTTCCCGGCGGCGGTGCCGGCGCACTTCCTTCGACAGCACCAGTGGCACCTCGCCGTCGAGTTCGGGAACTGGATCTCCGCCGCGACCCGCGAGATCGGCTGACCGGAACCGCGAACCCGTCAGCGCCGACGGGCGCTACCGCGCACCGTCGGGAACCCAGGCGGAGCCACGCTCCCGATCGAGGTAGGTCTCGGACTTGTTGTGCAGGAAGAAGATGTACACGAAGAGCGAGATCGCGATGGTGATCGTGACGTAGGCGATGAACCAGGGCACGTGACCGGACTTCTTGGCGGCCTCGTAGATCAGCGGCGCGGTGCCGCCGAAGATCGAGTTGGCGAGCGCATAGCCGATGCCCACGCCGAGCGCCCGCACGTGCGAGGGGAACAGCTCCGCCTTCACCAGCGCGTTGATCGACGTGTAGCCCGTGATGATGATGTAGCCGGCGCACACCATCGCGAGCGACCCGATCGCGACGTGGATGTTCGGCAGGAACGTGATGAGGAAGTACGTGTAGAAGACGCCGCCCACACCGAAGAAGATCAACATCGGCTTGCGGCCGATCCGGTCGCTGATCATGCCGCCGATCGGCTGGATGAGCATGAGGAAGATCAGGCCGATCAGGTTCACCCACGTCGCCGTCAGCGCGTGATCGGTGTAGGCCGTCTTGACGATCGCCGGGGCGTTGACGCTGTAGACGTAGAACGCCAGCGTGCCGCCCATCGTGACGAGGAAGCACAGCACCAGCTGCCGCCAGTAGCCGGTGAGCAACTCGCGCATGGTGCCGGAACTGGTGTCCTCGCCGTCGCGGATCGCGGCGAGCTGCTCCTCCGACAGGGACTCGTCCATCGTGCGGCGCAGCCAGAAGACGACGATCGCCGCGATGCCGCCGACGAAGAACGCGATGCGCCAGCCGAAGTCGGAGACCTGCGCCTTGGAGAAGATCCCCAGGAGCAGGAGCAGCATGAACTGGGCGAGTACGTGGCCGCCGACGAGCGTGACGTACTGGAAGGAGGAGAAGAAGCCGCGCCGCTCGCGGGTGGCCGCCTCCGACATGTACGTCGCCGAGGTGCCGTACTCGCCGCCCGTCGCGAAGCCCTGCACCAGACGGCACAGGATGAGGATCACCGCGGCCGCCATGCCGATCGTCTCGCGGCCGGGGACGATCGCGATGATGAACGAGCACGCGGCCATCAGCGAGACGCTCATCGTGAGCGCCGCCCGCCTGCCCTTGCGATCGGCGTACCGGCCGAAGAACCACGAGCCGACGGGTCGCATCACGAACGTGACCGCGAAGATCGCGTAGACGTAGACGGTCGAGTTCTTGTCGGCCTTGTCGAAGAACTGGCTCTCGAAGTACGTCGCGAACACCGTGTAGACGTAGACGTCGTACCACTCGACCAGGTTCCCGGAGCTGCCGCGCAGCGTGTTCCAGATCGCCCGGCGGGTCTCCGCCCGCGACGAGACAGGCTTCGTCGCACTCGATTCCGTCATGATGCCTTCCGTCCTAGACCTCGTCGGCGGAGCGGCCCGTGCTCCGATGACCGAGGGCGGCCACCGTGATCATCAGGGCGAGCATCGCCGCCGCCACCACCGCGAACACCCACACGCTGCCACGCTCGTCGAGAATCGGAAGCAGAACGAACGGAAGAAACGCGGTCACCAGCTTCGACAGCGAGTACGCGGCGCCGGCGGCCGTCCCCCGGATCGCCGTGGGGTAGGAGTCCGCGAGATACACGTGGTACGCGTTGGAGAACAGGTTCGACGCGAGGGTGTACAGGAAGCCGGCGAGCACGATCTGGACGGGGCTGGCGGCGAAACCGAACCACAGGCCGAAGGCGGCCATCAGGCCCGCCGAGCCGATCACGAGGTAGCGCCGCTCGATCCGCTCGACGATCGGCATCGCGAGCGCGGCGCCGAGCGGGTAGCCGATGTACGACAGCGCCACGAACAGCAACGAGGTCTGGATCGAGTACCCCTTGGCCAGGAGGACGAGCGGCGCGATGGTGCCGAACCCGTAGTAGCCGAAGACCTCCAGGGCGGAGACGATCCACAGCATGACGGTGCGCCGGCGGTACGGCGGGCGGAACAGCGCGCGGATCGTGATCGACCGGGAGGTCACCGGCCGGAGTGCCGCATCCGGCTCCGCGAGGACCTTCCCCTCCGCGACCGCCTGCGCCTCCAACCTGTGGACGATGGCGTCGGCCTCGTCGTAGCGCCCTTGCGCCTCCAACCAGCGGGGCGACTCCGGCAGGCCCCGTCGGACCAGCCAGACCAGCAGGGAGCCGAACGCGCCGAAGACGAACAACAACCGCCAGCCCTGGACCTCCACCCCACCGAGATCGAAGACCTGCGGGGTGAGCCAGCGCGCGGCGAAGCCGACCACTGGGACGCCGAGGAAGGACACCACGTACGCGAGCGAGATGTACTTGCCGCGCACGTTCTTCGGCAGGATGTCCGAGAGGTAGGAGTCGGCGAGCGCGAACTCGCCGCCGATGCCGATCCCGGCGACGAACCGCGTCACCACGAGGAACGCGGCGTTGGGGCTGAACGCGCCCGCGAGCGACATCGCCGAGTAGAGGGCCAGGTTGATCATGAACGCGGTGCGCCGGCCGTAGCGGTCCGCCAAGCGGCCCATGAACAGGGCGCCGATGAACTGGCCGATGAACGCGGACGCCAACAGCAGCTTGAGCTCGTCGGGCCCCAGCGCGAAGTCCTTCTTGAGCACCGTCGCGATGGTCGCGGCGAGGAAGTTCTCGTACTGGTCGAAGAACAGGCCCAGCCCGATGACGCCGACCGCGGCGAAGTGCAGCCTGGTCATCGGCAGCCGGTCCAGGCGCGCCGCGATCGACGGCGCCTGCGAGGTCTCGGTGGTCATCGTCGAAATATACTTCGGTAAACGAATACAGCGGTTTCCGGGCGGTGACCACCGGGCGAATGAGCGGTGCGATACCCCACGCGAGCGGCCGACGTGGAGTTGAATCACGGGGGTGATCGTCGATTGCGCCCACTACCTGGGTGGCGCCCGGCAGGCCGAGGAGACCCTCGCGCCGCTGGACGCCGCGCGCCTGTGCACCGAGAACGGCTTCGTCTGGCTCGGGTTGTTCGAGCCGACGCCCGAGGAGATGGAATCCGTCCGCGAGGCCTTCGACCTGCACGAGCTCGCCGTCGAGGACGCGCAGGACTACCACCTGCGGCCCAAGGTCGAGGACTTCGAAGCCTCGGTGAAACTGGTCATCCTGCGAACGGCCCGCTACGACGACGCCCGCGAGGAGGTCGATTTCGGCGAGATCAGCGTCTTCGTCGCGAGGAACTTCGTCATCACCGTGCGGCAGGGCGTCGCGAGCGAGCTGCACCAGGCCCGCGCCCGGCTCGAGCAGAAGCCCGAGCTCCTCGCGCTCGGCACCGACGCGGTGCTGTGGGCCATCCTCGACCAGGTCGTGGACGGCTACGAGCCCGTCGTCGCCGGCCTGGAACACGACATCGAGCAGATCGAGGCGACGGTCTTCTCGGGCGCGGTCGCCCCCACCGAGCGCATCTACCTTTTGCGCCGCGAGGTGACCAACTTCTACCGGGCGGCGCACCCCTTGCTCGCCGTGGTGAACTCCGTGGGCAAGAGCCTCGGAGAGGAACGCCTCTCCCCGTACCTCCGCGACGTCTACGACCGGTTGCAGCTCGTCAACGAGGAGGTCTCCGCGCAGCGCGACCTGCTCGGCACGATCCTGCAGGCGAACATCGCCGTGGTCTCGGTGCAGCAGGCGCACTCGGCGGCGCGGCAGAGCTCCACCATCGAGCGGCTCACCGTGCTCTCCACCATCTTCCTTCCACTGACCTTCGTCACCGGCTTCTTCGGGCAGAACTTCGGCTGGCTCGTCGACCACATCGGCGGGCCCTGGCAGTTCCTGATCTTCGGCGTCTGCGGCCTGTTCGTGCCGCTCATCGCGCTGCGCCTGTGGCTGCGCCGCAAGGAGTCGATGCCCGAGAATCCGCTGGGCGCCGCCGACTGATCCGACCGACGTAACGTGGGAACGTGCGCACCGCGATGCCCGCCTGGGAACCCGCTGAGGCGACCGCGCCGGACCCGGACTACGCCGACCGGCTCGATCGCGCGCGGGCCCTGCTCCGCGGTCGCCGCATCGTCGCGCTGACCGGGGCGGGCGTCTCCACCGCGTCCGGCATCCCCGACTACCGCAGCCCGGGGGCGCCCCGTCGAACCCCGATGACGATCCAGCAGTTCCTCGGCTCGCCCGAGTTCCGGCGGCGGTACTGGGCCCGTAACCACCTCGGCTGGCGGCACATGGACGCCGCGCTGCCGAACGCGGCGCACCGGGCGCTGGCGGCGCTGCCCGGGGTGACGGGGGTGATCACGCAGAACGTGGACCTGCTGCACCTCAAGGCCGGCTCGCGCCGCGTGATCGACCTGCACGGCAACTACGCGCAGGTGCGGTGCCTGAGCTGTGAGAACCGGATCAGCCGGCACCGCCTGCACGCGCAGCTCGAGCCGCTCAACGCGGGCTTCGCCGCGCGCATCGCCGACCGCGGCGCGGTCGAGGTGGCGCCCGACGCCGACGTCGTGGTCGAGGACACGACGGACTTCACCATGGTCGACTGCGGCCGCTGCGGCGGCATCCTCAAGCCCGACATCGTCTACTTCGGGGAGTCCGTGCCCAAGCCGCGCGTCGAGCGCGCCTTCACCATGGTCGACGATGCCGACGCCCTCCTCGTGCTCGGCAGCTCGCTCACCGTGATGTCGGGGCTCCGGTTCGTGCGGCACGCGCACAAGCAGGGCACGCCCGTCGTCATCGTCAACCGCGGCCGCACGCGGGGCGACGGGCTGGCCGACGTCACCGTCGACGTGGACGTCGCGACGGCGCTGCACCGCCTCGTCGCCCCCTGAACCCCCGCCCCGACCGAGAGGACACCCCGTGAGCACCGCCGCCGACCTGCCGATCGAGGACCGCGCCCGCCTGCTGACCGGCGCCGACTTCTGGACCACCGCCGCGGCCCCGGGCGTCCCGTCGATCGTGCTGACCGACGGCCCGCACGGCGTGCGCCGCCAGGTGGGCGCGTCGGATCACCTGGGACTCAACGCCGCCGCCCCCGCGACCTGCTTCCCGCCGGCGGTCGCCGTGGGGTCGAGCTGGAATCCGGACCTGGCGCGGCGCATCGGCGGGGCCGTGGCGGCGGAGGCGCGGGCGCTCGGCGTCGCCGTGGTGCTCGGCCCCGGCGTCAACATCAAGCGGCATCCGCTGTGCGGCCGGAACTTCGAGTACTACTCCGAGGATCCGCTGCTGGCCGGGGCACTGGGCGCCGCCCAGGTGCAGGGCCTGCAGGACGGCGGCGCGGGCGCGTCGGTCAAGCACTTCGCGCTCAACAACCAGGAGACGGAGCGCATGCGCGTGAGCGTCGACGCCGACCCGCGCACCGTCCGCGAGATCTACCTCCCCGCGTTCGAGCGGATCGTGAAGGACGCGGCCCCCGCGACGGTGATGTGCTCGTACAACCGCATCGACGGCGTGTACGCCTCGGAGAATCCCTGGCTGCTCACGACGGTGCTGCGCGACGAGTGGGGCTACGACGGGCTCGTCGTCTCCGACTGGGGCGCGGTGCACGACCCCGTCGCCGCGGTCCGCGCCGGGCTCGACCTGGAGATGCCGCACGGCCCGCACAGCACGGCGCGGATCGTCGCCGCGGTCGGGTCCGGCGAGCTCGACGAGGCCGTCGTGACCCGCGCGGCGCAGCGGGTGATCGACCTGACGCGCTGGGCGCCGTCGGACGACGAGCCCGCGCCGGACCTGGACGCGCACCACGCGCTCGCGCGGGAGGCCGCGGCCGAGTGCGCCGTCCTGCTGCGCAACGAGGACGCCGCGCTCCCCCTCAGTGCCGCGTCGGGCTCGGTCGCCGTGATCGGCGAGCTGGCCCGCACGCCGCGCTACCAGGGCGGCGGCTCCAGCCACATCAACGCCACCCGCGTCGACGTGCCGCTCGACGAGATCGCCGCGCGCGGCGCCGACCTGGGCGTCGCGGTGGAGTTCGCGGCGGGCTACGGCCTCGGCGACGAGGACCACGCCGCTCTCCGCGCCGAGGCCGTCGCGGCCGCCGCGCGGTGCGGGACCGCGGTGGTCTTCGCCGGGCTCACCGAGGCCGAGGAGTCCGAGGGCTTCGACCGGCCGGACCTCGCGATCGACCCGCGACAGGTGGAGGTGCTGCGGGCGGTCGCCGCCGCGGCGCCGCGCACCGTCGTCGTGCTGGTCGGCGGCGGCGTGATCGAGCTGGAACCCTGGCACGACGAGGTGGACGCGATCCTCGAGGCCTTCCTCCTCGGGCAGGGCGGCGGCGCGGCGATCGCCGACCTACTCTTCGAGCTCGCGGCACCGTCGGGCCGGCTCGCGGAGACGATTCCGCACCGCCTCGAGGAGACGCCGGCGTTCGGGAACTTCCCCGGCGAACTGGGCACCGTGCGCTACGGCGAGGGCCTCCTCGTCGGCTACCGCTGGTACACCACGCGGGGCATCGCGCCGCGGTACCCGTTCGGGCACGGCCTCGGGTACACCACGTTCGCGGTCGACGACCTCGTGGTCAAGGCCACCGGCCACGACAGCGCCACCGCCACGGTCCGCGTGACGAACACCGGCGAGCGGGCGGGTAGCCACGTGGTGCAGCTGTACGTGGGCGGCGGGCCCGGCCCGGTCTTCCGGCCGCGCCGGTCGCTGGCCGCCTTCGACAAGGTGGCGCTCGAGCCCGGCGCCTCGACGACGGTGACCCTCGACCTGCCGCGGCGCGCGTTCGCCCACTGGGACGGGCCGCGCGGCGACTGGGTCGTCGCGCCCGGCGAGTACCTGATCGAAGTGGGCCGCAGCAGCGCGGACATCGACGCGGACGTCGCCCTCACGCTCGACGGGGACGTGCTCGCCCAGCGACTGGACATGGACTCGACGATCTCCGAGTGGGCCGCGCATCCCGTCGCGGGCGAGGGTTTCCGGGCGGCGCTGGCGGGATCGGCGGGCGGCCTGCCCGTCGACCAGTTGCTGGAGCTCGCCGGATCGATGCCACTCGGCAAGGCCCTCGACATGCTGCCGGGCCCGGCCGGCGACGAGGCCCGCGCGCAGTTGGAGGCCGTCATCGCCGCGCAGTGACCGCGCTGCTCAGAGCAGATCCGACGGTGCCGCACGCCCCGGAGTCGTAGCGTTGCCGGTATGACGATCCACGGCGAGGCACTGTTCCGGCACGAACTGGGCGCCCACCTGCGTCGACTGCGCCACGAGCGGGGCGAGCGCCTCGCGGACACCGCCGAGCGGGCGGGGATCTCACCGCAGTACCTCTCCGAGATCGAGCGCGGCCTCAAGGACCCGTCGAGCGAGATGCTGGCGGCGATCGCCGGGGCGCTCGGCACCGGCGTGGGCGCCGTCGCCGTCGAGGTGGGCCGCCGCCTGGGCGCCGCCCGCCCGGTCCTGCGGCTCGACCTCACCGCCCGGCCGGCGGCGGGACCGGTCTCCCCCGCCCCGGCCTCCCCCGGACCGCGCCTGCTGGCGCTGGCCGCGTGACCCGTCAGGCCTCCTCGATCACCTCGTCGATCAGCCCGTAGTCGACGGCCGCCTCGGCGGTGAAGACGCGGTCGTGGTCGGTATCGGCGCGCAGTACCTCCGGCGTTCGCCCCGTGTGCCGGGCGAGCACCCGCTCCATCTGCCCGCGGACGCGGATCACCTCGTCGGCCTGGAGGATCAGGTCCGGGATGGTGCCGCGGCCCTGCGCGGAGGGCTGGTGCAGCACCACCCGCGCGTGCGGCAGCGCCATCCTGCGCCCGGGCGCACCGCCCGCGAGGAGCAGCGCCCCCACGGCGACCGCCTGCCCGACGCACGTGGTCGCCACCGTCGGGCGGATGTAGCGCATGGTGTCGTAGATCGCCAGCGCCGCACTGGGATCACCGCCCTCGCAGTTGATGTACAGCTGGATCTCGCCGTCGCCGTCGGAGGCGAGGAAGAGCAGCTGCGCGACGATCGCGTTCGCGACGCCCGCATCGATCGCGGTGCCCAGGTAGACGACGCGCTCGGACAGCAGGTGCGAGTAGACGTCGGTGATCCGCTCGCCGTTCGGGCGCCGATCGATGACGTTGGGGATCGTGTAGGTGCTCATCGCGCGGCTCCCGTCAGGTCGAAGCCGGCCCTGCGCCGGCCCGGCACCACGGTGTCGAAGGACTCCACGATCTCGTCGATGAAGCCGTACTCGCGCGCCTGCTCCGCCGTGTACCAGCGGTCGTGCAGCGAATCCTCGAAGATCTGCTCCAGGGGCCGCCCGGTGTCCTCGGCGATGAGGCCGAGGACGGTGTCGCGCGTGTGCCGCAGGTCGCCGGCCTGCAGTTCGATGTCGACCGCGGTGCCACCGATACCCGCGGAACCCTGGTGCATGAGCACCCGCGCGTGCGGCAGCGCGCGACGTTTGCCCGGCGCACCGGCGGAGAGCAGGAACTGCCCGGCGCTGTACGCGATGCCCAGGACCAGCGTGGAGACGTCGCACGGCACGAGCCGCATGATGTCGCGGATCGCGAGCATCGACGGGACGGAGCCGCCCGGCGAGTGAATCCACAGCGCGATGTCGGCTGAGCTCGTGGACGCGAGCGAGAGGATCTGGGTGGCGAGCAGGGAGCCGTTGTCGTCGTCGAGCGGACCGTCGAGGACGACGACGCGGCGGTCGTAGAGCTCGCGGCGCACCCGTTCGGTGAAGTGCGGGATCTTCGGGTTTTCACTCATGCGCCCATCGTGGCGCCGAAACCCTCCCCCGGACAGACGAATCCGCCTGGGGCGGAAACGCTCACGGCAGCTCCGCTCCAGGCGGATCGGTCGGGTCCGGGTCCGCCGGGGGGTCAGCCGGCGGAGTAGGCGGGCTCGCTGCGGAAGCGCGAGACGCGACCGTCGATGCCCAGGACGCGCCACAGCACCCGCGAGACGGGGTTCATCAGCTTCGTCTTCTCGGCCAGCAGCCGGACGTCGCCGAAGACCTCGCGCTTGACCGCCTGCGACTCCGGCGAGCGCCAGTACATCTGCTTCCACTCGGAGCGCGGGATCTCGAAGCGCTTGCGGAACTCGCGCGGCGGCACCGCGATCGCGGTGAGCAGCGAGCGCATCACCAGCGGCAGCGCCAGCGAGAGCAGGAAGCGCGGGAAAGCGCCGCGCGTGGGGATGCGGTGCTCGAGCAGTTGGTGCGCGAAGGAGATGTGGCGGGCCTCCTCCGCGACGTGGATCTGCATGACCGCGGTCATCGTGGGATGCTGCTCGATCCCCGAGCGCAGGAACTGCTTCTGCACGTGGTCGATCGGCTCCTCACCGCCGAGCACGCCCATGTAGAAGATCATCGGGAAGGTGGTCGCGGCCAGCGGGATGATCGGCGACAGGCGGCGGAACCACAGCGGGCCGCCCGGCACGTCCATCCCGATCCGGTTGACGAACTCCTGGAACATCAGCGTGTGCTGGCACTCCTCCTTCGCCTCATGGGTGGCGTAGCGGAACTCCGGCGAGTTGTTCGGCTGCAGGGCCGTGTACTGCATGATGCCGCGGATCAGCACCGACTCGAACTGCAGGCCGACCTTGGCCACGTTCGCCTGGCGCCACATGCCCATCTCGATCTGCTTGGACCGCGGCTGCGACTGGTACCACTCGGTGCGGCCGATCGGGTCG
Source organism: Tsukamurella hominis (assembly GCF_965137015.1). Lineage (NCBI taxonomy): Bacteria > Bacillati > Actinomycetota > Actinomycetes > Mycobacteriales > Tsukamurellaceae > Tsukamurella > Tsukamurella hominis. Next base: position 53,031 of record NZ_CBCRZG010000011.1, read on the forward strand.
AAGCGGGAGTCGAGGATCCACCGCGGATCGTCCGGCGTGACCGCCAGCTCCGGCGAGTCCCAGTCGATGTCGACGTAGGGATCGAAGTTGCGCTGGACGGAGGCCTCGGAGAGGTCCTGCAGGGTCTGCTCGTACTCCGCCTGCCCGGCGAACGGGCGGCCTCGGGTGCGCCCCATGTGGGTGATGTGCAGTGCCACGACGGACTCCTCCTGCTGGGCTGACACAGTTCTGACAAAAATGTACCACGTTCGTGGACATTTCCTACCCGTCTGTATGAATGCGCTGGTCGGGCATGTAGGGTCGCCGGTGATCACCCGGGACACCGGGTCCCACGTGTTCGCTGTCGCTCGCCCAGACCGGAGGCCTCCATGACCACCATCCACCACACCGCATCGGCGTCCGTCCCCCTGAGCACCGCGTTCGCCCACGTCGCGGACTACCGGACCGTGCCGCAATGGTTCTTCGGCATCAGCAAGTTCGTCCCGCAGGGCGAGAAGGACTACGGCCTCGGCGCGACCTACGACTCGGCCGTGAAGATCGGCCCGAAGGAGATCGGCTCCGTCGTCGAGGTCACCGAGTTCGAGGAGGACCGCCTGATCACCCTGACGTCCATCGCGGGCTTCAAGACCACGTCGCGCTGGACGTTCAGCGCCGTCGGCAACGCCGCCACCGAGCTCGCCGTCGAGTTCACCTACGAGCTGCCCGGAGGGCTCGCCGGCAAGGCCCTCGGCATGATCATCGAGCCCTTCGCCGTGCAGGCCGTCAAGGCCTCCGAGGCCGCTCTCCGCCGCGACCTCGAGGGCGCCCAGGTCTGACGCCCGGCGCGCGGGCGTCAGCGCACCGGCACCAGGTCGTCCGCGTGGACGACGGGGCGGCGCAGACCCTCCGGCAGGTCCGTGGTGTCGCGGCCGAGCATCATCTCGAGTTCGGTGTGGTCGTAGGCCGCCACCCCGCGGGCCCGGACGGTGCCGCCCAGGTCGCGCAGGTTCACCACATCGCCGCCGGAGAAGGTGCCGCTGACCGCGGTGACGCCGGCCGGGAGCAGCGAGCGACGCCGGTCGACCACCGCGGCCACGGCACCGTCGTCCAGCGTGAGGTCGCCGTGCACGTCGGCCGCGTGCCGCACCCAGAACCGCCGCGCCGAGAGGCGCACGGCCCGGGGCCGGAAGACCGTGCCCACGTCGGCGCCGTCGAGCGCCCGATCGGCGAGCGCGGCGGCGGTGAGGAGCACCGGAACGCCGGCGTCCGCCGCCAGGCGGGCCGCCGAGAGCTTCGAGGCCATGCCGCCCGTGCCGAGGGCGCCGCCGGAGCCCGCGACGACGCCGTCCAGGTCCTCGGGACCGTCGACGGCCGCGATCAGCGACGCGTCGCCCTTGCGCGGGTCACCGTCGTAGAGCCCGTCGACGTCCGACAGCAGGACCAGCGCGTCCGCGCCGGTGAGGTGCGCGACGAGGGCCGCGAGCCGGTCGTTGTCGCCGAAGCGGACCTCGTTCGAGGCCACCACGTCGTTCTCGTTGATGATCGGGACGGCGCCCAGCGTGCGGAGGCGGTCCAGGGTGCGCTGCGCGTTCGCGGCGTGCACCCGCAGGCCGATGTCGTGCGCGGTGAGCAGCACCAGCGAGACGATGCGCTCGTACCGGCGGAACGACGCACCCCACGCGTTGGCGAGCTGCAGCTGCCCCACGGAGGCGACGGCCTGCTTGGTGGCGAGGTCGGTCGGCCGGCGCTTGAGGCCCAGCGGCGCCATGCCCGCGCCGATCGCGCCCGACGAGACCACGATGACCTCGGTCCCCCGGTCCAGCCGCGCAACGATGGCGTCGGTCAGCGCGTCCAGCCGGTCGGAGGCCAGGCCGTGCTCGAGGTCGGTCAGCGCGGAGCTGCCGATCTTGACGACCAGCTTGCGGGCACCCGCGACCGCGGCGCGCATGTCGCCGGCGAGGAGATCACCGGTCGCGGGCGCCGCCGTCATTCGTCGTCCTCGTCGTCGCTCGCGAGGCCACGGCGCACGTCGTGCTGGTGGCGCCGCTCGGCCGCCCCCACACGATCGTTCTGCTCGAGGCGGATGTCGGTACCGCGGCCCGTGACGGGCACGTCATCGATGGTGCCCAGCGAGGGCTCCCAGTTGAAGCACACGTCGCCGATCGTGACGGGGCAGCCGGGCTCCGCGCCGAGCTTGAACAGTTCCTTCTCGACGCCGAGCCGGTTGAGCCGGTCCGCGAGGAAGCCGACGGCCTCGTCGTTGTCGAACGGGGTCTGCTTGATCCACCGCTCCGGCCGCGGGCCGCGCACGATGAAGCCGCCCGGCTGGTCCGGATCGGAGATGACCTCGAAGCCGGACTCGTCGATCGCGATGGGCCGGATGACGGGGCGGCGCGCGACGGGCGTGCCGAGCTCCGCGCGGTACTTCTGCACCAGGTCGGCGAGCGCGAACGTGAGCTCGCGGAGGCCGGTGTGGGCGACCGCGGAGATCACGAACACGGGCCAGCCCCGTGCCTCGAACTCGGGGCGCACCATCTCGGCGAGTTCCTCGGCGTCGGGCACGTCGGCCTTGTTGAGCACCACGATGCGCGGGCGCTCGGACAGCTCGCCCAGACCGGTGTCGGCCGCCAGCGCGGGCTGGTAGGCGGCCAGCTCGGCCTCCAGCGCGTCGACGTCGCTGACCGGGTCGCGGCCCGGCTCCAGGGTCGCGCAGTCCACGACGTGCGCGAGCACCGCGCAGCGCTCGAGGTGGCGCAGGAAGTCCAGGCCGAGGCCGCGGCCCGTCGAGGCGCCGGGGATGAGCCCGGGCACGTCGGCGATGGTGAAGGTGGTCTCCCCCGCCGAGACCACGCCGAGGTTGGGGGCGAGGGTGGTGAAGGGGTAGTCGGCGATCTTCGGCTTCGCGGCCGAGAGGACCGAGACCAGCGAGGACTTGCCCGCGGACGGGAAGCCGACGAGGCCCACGTCGGCCACGGACTTGAGCTCGAGCACCAGGTCGCGGGCCTGGCCCTCCTCGCCGAGCAGGGCGAAGCCGGGTGCCTTGCGGGCCTTGGAGACGAGCGCGGCGTTGCCGCGGCCGCCGCGGCCGCCCTGCGCCGCATCGAAGCGGGTGCCGGCGCCCACGAGGTCGGCCAGCATCTTCCCGTCCGTATCGAGCACGACGGTGCCGTCCGGCACCTTGAGCACAACGTCCTGGCCGGACTTGCCCTCGCGGTTGCCGCCCTCACCGGGCTTGCCGTTCGTCGCCTTGAGGTGCGGGCGGAAGTGGAAATCGAGCAGGGTGTGGACCTGCGGATCGACCTCGAGGATCACGGAGCCGCCGCGGCCGCCGTTGCCGCCGTCGGGGCCGCCGAGCGGCTTGAACTTCTCACGGTGGATCGAGGCGCAGCCGTGGCCACCGTTACCGGCCGTGACGTGCACCGTCACCCGGTCGACGAACCTGGACATGGGAAACCTCTTTCTACCTGTGTGCCCTGCGCCGGTGGGCGCGGGGCGAAAAGCCGAAGGCGGGCGGGTCACCTGATGGAGACCACGCCCGCCTTCGAAAAGACTCGTACTGCCGCTGCGGGACTAGGCCTCCACAGCGACCGGCACGATGTTGACCGTCTTGCGGCCACGCTTCGTGCCGAACTCCACCGCACCCGCGGCGAGGGCGAACAGGGTGTCGTCGCCGCCACGGCCGACACCGACGCCGGGGTGGAAGTGGGTGCCGCGCTGGCGGACCAGGATCTCGCCGGCGCTGACCTTCTGGCCACCGAACCGCTTGACGCCCAGTCGCTGGGCGTTGGAATCACGACCGTTGCGCGAGCTGGACGCGCCCTTCTTGTGTGCCATCTGGCTACTCCTGTACTAGGGGTGTTCGTTGTCTGGGTTCGCCGGTCAGGCGATCGCGGTCACCTTGACGACCGTCAGCTTCTGCCGGTGGCCCTGACGCTTGTGGTAGCCGGTCTTGTTCTTGAACTTGTGGATCCGGATCTTCGGGCCCTTGACCTGATCCACGACCTCGCCGGTCACGGAGATCTTCTCCAGCGCCGCGGCGTCGGTGGTGAGGTTCGCGCCGTCGACGACCAGAGCGACGGGCAGCGTGACGCTGCTGCCGACCTCACCGTCGATCTTCTCGACCTTCACCAGGTCGCCGACGGCGACCTTGTACTGCTTGCCGCCGGTCTTGACGATCGCATACGTGGCCATCTTCTCCACTTACCTCTTCAACACATCTCGTAGTTCAGCGCGCGCCAGGTGCGCGGCTCGTATCACGCGGGAACTCCGGTAACACGCACGCACGAGCGCGCCGCCGGAAAAGCGACCTTCCCAGGTTACGGGAAGGCCGGCGACAGGGTCAAACCGGCTGGTCCGCCTTGTCGGCACCGTCACTCCCGGGCCCGCCCGCCGCGGGGCCCGCGGGCCGGGCGGCGGCCCGTCGACGGGCCCGCTTACGCGCGGGCTCCGCCACCGAGGCGCCGGCGCCGTCGGCCGCATGCGCGGTGACCGCCGGGGCGTCGGGCGCGGGGGCCGCGATGTCGACGACGATCGTCTGCGGTGCCGCGGACGTGGTGGTGGGCGCCTTGCGCGCCACCCGCCGGCGCCGGGGCGCAGGCGGTGCCGCGGCCTCGGCCGGCTTCTCGGGCTCGGCCGGGGTCTCGACAGCAGGGGCGTCGGCGACCGGCGACTCGGGCGCCTCGGTCACGGAAACCTCCGCGACGGCCTCGACGACCTGCTCGACGGCGGCCCGGTCGGCAGTGGCGCCCTCCACGGGCGCGTCGTCGACCTGCGTCGCGACGGCGGAGTCCTCCGGCGCCTCGTCGTCGTGGTGCGCGGCCATCGCCCGGAACATGGGGTGCTCGCCCTTGTGAGCGACGGGCTCCTTGGCGGGGGCGGGCGGCGCCGCCGGGGCCTGGCCGGCACCGTCGGACTTGGCGCGCTTGCGCTTCTTGCGCCCCGAGCCCTCCGCCTTGTCGCCGGAGCGGCCGGCGTCCTCGCCGCCGCCCGACGACTCGACGGGCGCGTCGTGGACGATGATGCCGCGGCCCGAGCATGCCTGGCACGGCGTGGAGAAGGCCTCGACGAGGCCGGTGCCGATCCGCTTGCGGGTCATCTGGACCAGGCCGAGCGAGGTGACCTCGGAGACCTGATGGCGGGTGCGGTCGCGGCCGAGCGCCTCGGTGAGGCGGCGCAGCACGAGGTCGCGGTTGGACTCGAGGACCATGTCGATGAAGTCGACGACGATCATGCCGCCGATGTCGCGCAGGCGCATCTGCCGCACGATCTCCTCGGCCGCCTCGAGGTTGTTCCGGGTGACGGTCTCCTCGAGGTTGCCGCCGGCGCCGGTGAACTTGCCGGTGTTGACGTCGACGACCGTCATGGCCTCGGTGCGGTCGATGACCAGCGTGCCGCCCGACGGCAGCCAGACCTTGCGGTCCATCGCCTTGGCGAGCTGCTCGTCGATGCGGTAGGTCGCGAAGACGTCGGGCGCATCGGCGTGGGCCTTCTCGAACTTCTCGACGCGGGGCAGCAGGTCGGGCGCCACGGTGGAGACGTACTTCTCCACGGTCTCCCAGGCGCGGCCGCCCTCGATGACGAGCTTGCTGAAGTCCTCGTTGAACAGGTCGCGCACGACCTTGACCAGCAGGTCGGGCTCCTCGTAGAGCGCCTTGACGCCCTTCTGCGAGGACGCCTCCTCGATCTCGGCCCACTGCGCCTGCAGCCGCGCGACGTCGCCCGCGAGCTCCTCCGCGCTGACCCCCTCGGAGGCGGTGCGGATGATCACGCCGGCATCGGCCGGGACGATCTCCTTGAGGATCTCCTTGAGGCGCTTGCGCTCCGTGTCCGGCAGCTTGCGCGAGATGCCCGCGGAGCCGCCGCCGGGGACGTAGACCAGGAAGCGTCCCGCGAGCGAGATCTGCGTGGTGAGGCGGGCGCCCTTGTGGCCGACCGGGTCCTTGGACACCTGCACCAGCACCTGATCTCCGGGCTTGAGGGCCTGCTCGATCTTGCGGGCGTTGCCGTCGAGGCCGGCGGCGTCCCAGTTGACCTCACCGGCGTACAGGACGCCGTTGCGGCCGCGGCCGATGTCGACGAAGGCCGCCTCCATCGAGGGCAGCACGTTCTGCACGCGGCCCAGGTAGATGTTGCCGACCATCGACGCCGAGCTCGACGACGTGACGAAGTGCTCCACCAGCACGCCGTCCTCGAGGACGGCGACCTGGGTGTAGTCCTGCGGGTGCGGCACGGTGTGCCCGTCCTGGCCCTCCGACGGGCCGACACCGGTGCGCTCCCGCACGACCATCACGCGGTCGACCGCCTCGCGGCGGGCGAGGAACTCCGACTCGGTGAGGATCGGCGGGCGACGGCGGACGGTGTCGCGGCCGTCACGGCGGCGCTGGCGCTTGGCCTCGAGGCGGGTCGAGCCGGTGATGCCGCGCACCTCGTCGCGACGCTGGCGCTGCCGCGGCTCGCGCTCGTGCACGACGGTGTTGGGCGGGTCGTCGGTGGAGGCGGCCTCCGCGCCGTCCTCCCCCGTGCCGCGGCGCCGACGCCGACGGCGACGCCGGCGCGAGCCGCCGTCGGTCACGTCCTCGACGTCGTCCCCGTCGGCGTCGTCCGAGGACGCCTCGTCGGTCTTCTCGCCGTCGGTCTTCTGGCCGTCCGCCTTCTCGCCGTCGGCCTGCGGGGCACCGTCCTGGGCGGGCGCCTCGGCCTCGGCGGCCTTGTCGCCCTCGTTCTGCTCCTGGCCGTCCTGCTCGTCGGCGTTCTCCCCGCGGCCGCGGCCACGCCCGCGACGTCCGCGGCGGCGCCGGCGGTTGCCGCCGGCCTCGTCGTCGCCGTTCTGGTCGGCCGGCGGTGCCGCGTCGGCCGTCTCGGTCTCGGCCTCTGCCTCGGCCGGGGCGTCGGTGGGCACCGCGGCGTCGGCGACCTCGGGAGCCGGCGCGGGCTCGACGGGCGCCGAGTCGGCGTCCTTCTTCGCGGCGCGCGCCTTGCGCGGCGCCTGCTCGACCTGCTCGGGCTGCAGGAACAGCGGCACGTTCGCATCGAAGGTCGACGGTGCCCGCTCCGCGACGGGCTCGGCGACCGACGCCGCCGAGAACAGCGACGGGGCGCTCTCGGGCTCCGTCTGCTCGACCGCGGCCGGCTTCTCGGCCGGGGCCGGCTGCTCGGTCCGGGGCGCGTCGGCGGCGGACTCGGGCGCCGTCACTGCGGCGTCCGCGCTTCCCGCGCCGGCCGACTCGGCGACGCGATCACGCACGCGCTCGGCGGCGCTGCGATCGATGCTCGAGTGCGCACTGCGCGCGACGAAGCCCAGCTCGCCGAGGTGCGCGAGCACCTCCTTGCTGGTGAGGCCCAGCAGACGCGCCAGCGCGTGCACGCGCAGCTTCTGCGGGAACTCCTCCCGAGCTTCGTTGTTCTGTTCTTCCGGCGACGTGTTGTCGGCCACTCAATATCTCCTACCGACCCCCGGGCGCGATCACTGCTGGTCGCGGCCACGCGGGGGCGTGTCGTGTGGTGCGGGCGAAGGAATTCTCCTACCGCCCCACGTTTGTCAAGGTCTGCACGTGTCTCGTGCGTGGCGCACGCTGGCTCGACGATCTGTGAGCCAGCCGGGCCGGTCGGCGCTGCGCGGTTGCGCGCGCCGACGTGCGTCCTCCGTCAGTATCCCACACGCCACAGGCAGTGCGGAAAAGTATCGGGCCCGCGCCGCGCGATGTCGCGCGGGCGGGCCCGTGGGATCAGGGGTGTGGAACAGGTTCCGGCAGGTCAGGCGAGACCGGGGAACCAGAGGGCGATCTCGCGCGCGGCGGACTCGGGCGAGTCGGAGCCGTGCACCAGGTTCTCCTGGGTCTCGAGGCCGAAGTCGCCGCGGATCGTGCCGGGCACGGCCTTCTCCACCGGGTCGGTGCCCCCGGCGAGCTGGCGGAACGCGGCGATCGCGCGCGGGCCCTCCAGCACCGCGGCCACGACGGGCCCGGAGGTGATGAACTCGAGCAGGGAGCCGAAGAAGGGCTTCTCCTTGTGCTCGGCGTAGTGGCCTTCGGCCACCTCGGTCGAGACGTGCTTGAGCTCGAGGGCCGCGATGGTGAGGCCCTTCCGCTCGATGCGCGCCAGGATCTCCCCGGACAGGCCGCGCCGCACGCCGTCGGGCTTGATGAGAATCAGAGTCCGCTCAGTCACGGCAACAGCGTAACGGGCCCTACTCGGCGATCGGCTCCTGCCCCGGCAGCCGGCCCTGCTCCATCCGCTGCTTCACGTCGCGCTCGATGTAGGCGATGTACGCCCAGACGATGCCGAAGACGACGCCCACGGCGCCGATCCCCCAGTGCACGACGAACCCGGCGATCACGGCGACCTGCAGCGCGAGGAAGGCGGGGATCGCCCACGGCTTCTTGACGACCATGCAGCCGGCGAACATCAGCGCCGCGAGGATCAGGACGTACGAGATCTTGAGCCAGGACAGGCCCGGCGAGAGTCGGACCACGACCGGCAGGGCCAGCAGGATCACGATCATCTCGAGGATGAGGGTGCCGGAGAGGATCCCGCGGAAGCTCTTCCACGGATCCTTGGGAGGCGGGGTGAACCGCTGGGGCTCGGTCACTGGGGTTCCTTTCCGAACAGCGAGCGCGCGGCGCCGGCAGTGACCACGGACCCCGTGATGAGGACGCCGACCCCGGACGCGGGTCCGTCCTCGTCGTCGGACTCCTGGTCGGCGAGGGCGACGGCGGTCTCCACCGCATCGACCATGGTCGGTGAGGTGACCACACGCTCCTCGCCGAAGATCTCCTCGGCGATGGCGGCGAGCCGCTCGACCTCGAGTGCGCGGGGCGAGCCGTTGTGGGTGACGACCACGGTGTCGAGCACGGGCTCGAGCGCCGTCAGCACGCCCACGGCGTCCTTGTCGGCGAGCACGGACACGACGCCGATCAACGTGCGGAAGCCGAACTCGGTCTCGATGGTCCGGGCGAGGGCCTGCGCACCGTGCGGGTTGTGCGCCGCGTCGATGAGCACCGTCGGGGCGCTGCGAACCCGCTCGAGGCGCCCGGGCGAGGCCGACTTCGCGAACCCCTCGCGCACCGTGTCGATGTCGAGCTGCTGGTCGGCGCCGGCGCCGAAGAAGGCCTCGACCGCGGCCAGGGCGACCGCGGCGTTGTTCGCCTGGTGCTCGCCGTGCAGCGGCAGGAAGACGTCGTCGTAGACGCCGCCGAGCCCCTGCAGGGTGAGCTGCTGTCCCCCGACGGCGACGCGACGCTCGACGACGGCGAACTCGGACCCCTCGCGCGCGACCGCGGCGTCGGTCTCGACGGCCTTGCGCAGCAGCACGTCCATGGCGGCGGGCTCCTGCTTGCCGACGATCATCACCGTGTCCTTGGGGATCAGCCGCTCGGGCGCGCGCTTGACGATTCCGGCCTTCTCCCCCGCGATCGACGCGAGGTCGGGGCCGAGGATCTCCACGTGATCGAGGCCGATCGGGGTGATGACGGCGACCTCGGCGGTCACCACGTTGGTGGCGTCCCAGGTGCCGCCGAGCCCGACCTCGACCACGGCGACGTCGACGGGGGCCTCCGCGAAGGCGGCGAAGGCCATCGCGGTCAGCACCTCGAACTTGCTCATCCGCGGGCCGTCCGCGGCCTCGGACTGCGCATCGACGAGCTCGATGAAGGGCTCGAGCTCACGGTAGGTCTCGACGTACTGCTTCGCGGTGAGCGGCGCACCGTCGATCGCGATGCGCTCGGTGGCGAGCTGCAGGTGCGGGCTGGTGATCCGGCCCGTGCGGCGGGAGAAGGCCAGCAGCAGCGAGTCGATCATGCGCGCCGTCGAGGACTTGCCGTTGGTCCCGGCGACCTGGATCGACGGGTACGCGTCCTGCGGCGAGCCGAGCAACTGCATCAGCGCGGCGATGCGCGTGAGCGAGGGCTCGATCTTCGTCTCGGGCCAGCGCTGATCCAGTTCGGCCTCGACCTGGGCCAGTTCGGCGAGGTCGTCGGGATCGGCGGCGAAGGCGGGCACCGTCACGCGGCGCCCCCGCCGAGCTGCGCGATCCGGGCGGTGAGGCGCTCGACCTCCTCCTGCGCGACCGTCCGGCGGCCGCGGATCTTGTCGACGACGGCGTCGGGGGCCTTCGCGAGGAAGGCCTCGTTGCCGAGCTTGGCGGACGTCCCGTCGAGCTCCTTCTGCGCGGCCTTGAGGTCCTTCTCCAGGCGCGCCCGCTCGGCCCCCAGGTCGACGGTGCCGGACGTGTCCAGCTCGACGGTGACGGTGCCGCCCGCGAGCCGGACCTCCAGCGAGGCGGTGGCGGCGAAGCCGTCCTCCGGCGGAGTGAGCCGGCACAGGTTCGCGGCGGCGGCCGCGAGCGAGGTCAGACCCGCCTCATCGAGGCCGGTGAGCCGCGCGGCGACCCGCTGGCCGGGCTTGAGCAGCTGGTCGCTGCGGAAGCGGCGGATCTCCGTGACCAGGCGCTGCAGGTCGGCGAAGCGGCGAGCGGATTCCGCGCCGTCGGCGGGGATCTCGGCCGGCGCCCAGTCGCGCGACGGCCAGTCCGCGATCACCAGCGAGGTGCCCCCCGTGAGTGCCGTCCACAGCACCTCGGTGACGAAGGGCATCGTCGGGTGCAGCATGCGCAGGACGACGTCGAGCGCCTTGCCGAGCACCAGGCGGGTGTTCTCCGCGACCGCCGCATCCTCGCCCTGCAACTGCAGCTTCGAGACCTCGAGGTACCAGTCGCACAGCTCGTCCCACGCGAAGTGGTACAGCGCCTCGCAGGCCTTGCCCAGCTCGTTGGCGTCGAACGCCGCGTCGGCCTCCGACTGCACGGCGGCGAGGCGGTCCAGGATCCAGCGGTCGGCGTCGGTGAGGGCGGCGCGGTCGGGCAGCTCGCCGACGCGGGCGTCGTTCATCAGCGCGAGCTTGGTGGCGTTGAAGAGCTTGGTGGCGAACTTCCGGCTGCTGGCTGCGGCGTCGGCGCCCACGTTGAGGTCGGCGCCGGGGATGGTGCCGCGCGCCAGGGTGAAGCGCAGCGCGTCGGCGCCGTACTCGTCCACCCACTCGAGGGGGTCGATGCCGTTGCCCTTCGACTTCGACATCTTCCGGCCGAACTCGTCGCGCACCAGGCCGTGCAGGAGCACCTCGTGGAAGGGCACCTTGCCGGGCGCCTGGGGCTCCTCGCCGATGAACGTGCCGAACATCATCATCCGGGCGACCCAGAAGAAGATGATGTCGTAGCCCGTGACCAGCGTCGACGTGGGGTAGAACTTCGCCAGGTCGGCGGTCTGCTCGGGCCAGCCCATGGTCGAGAACGGGAAAAGCCCGGAGCTGAACCAGGTGTCGAGCACGTCGGGGTCCTGCTCGTAGCCGGCGGGCGGCACGTCGTCCGGGCCGCAGCAGACCACGTCGCGGTTGCCCTCGGCGTCGGCGGGGCCGTACCAGACGGGGATGCGATGGCCCCACCACAGCTGGCGGGAGATGTTCCAGTCGTGCATCTCGTCGACCCAGTCGAAGAACCGCGGCGCGAGCGACTCGGGGACGATCGTGGTGTCGCCGCCCCGGACCGCGTCGCCCGCGGCCTTGGAGAGGCGGTCGACCTTGACCCACCACTGCATCGACAGGCGCGGCTCGATCGGCTCGCCGGAGCGCTCGCTGTGGCCGACGCTGTGCCGGTACGGGCGCACCTCCTTGACGATGCGGCCCTGCTCGGCGAGCGCCTCGCGGATGGCCTTGCGGGCGGCGAAGCGGTCGAGGCCGTCGAACTGTGTTCCGGTGCCGGCGATGTGGGCCGTCTCGTCCATGATCGTGGGCATCGGCAGGTCGTGCCGCTGGCCGAGCGCGAAGTCGTTGGGGTCGTGCGCGGGCGTGATCTTCACGGCGCCGGAACCGAACTCGGGGTCGACGTAGTCGTCGGCCACCACCGGGATGCGGCGGTCCAGGAACGGGTGCTCGAGCGTGGTGCCGACGAGGGCGCGGTAGCGCTCGTCCTCGGGGTGGACGGCGATCGCGGTGTCGCCGAGCATCGTCTCGAGTCGCGTGGTGGCGCAGACGATGTGCGGCTCGTCGTCGCTCAGCGAGCCGTAGCGGAAGGAAACGAGCTCGCCGTCGACCTCCTTGTGATCGACCTCGAGGTCGGAGATACCGGTCTGCAGCACGGGCGACCAGTTGACGAGGCGCTCGGCGCGGTAGATCAGGCCCGCGTCGAAGAGCTGCTTGAAGATGGTCTGGACGGCGCGGGAGAGGCCGTCGTCCATGGTGAACCGCTCGCGGGACCAGTCGATGCCGACGCCGATGCGACGCATCTGGCCGGTGATGTTGCCGTGGCTGGCCTCCTTGAAGGCCCAGGCGCGCTCGAGGAACTTCTCGCGCCCGATCTCGCGGCGGCTGGTGCCCTCGGCGGCGAGCTGCTTCTCGACGAGGGACTGGGTCGCGATCCCGGCGTGGTCGGTGCCCGGCAGCCACAGCACCTCGTAGCCCTGCATCCGCTTGCGGCGGCACAGGGCGTCGGTGATGGTCTGGTCGAGTGCGTGGCCCAGGTGCAGGCTGCCGGTCACGTTCGGGGGCGGCAGCACCACGGAGAACGCCGGCTTCGGCGAGCTGTTGTCGGCGGTGAAGTATCCGGCGTCGACCCAGCCGCGGTACAGGTCCGCCTCTACCGCACCGGGCTCCCAGGCGGCGGGAAGTCGGTCTGCGGCGTTCTGCGGCTCAGTAGTCACCCCACGATTCTAGTCAGCGGGTGCGAGCGGCTTCCGCGGGGCTTTTGACGGTGCGCGACACCCAGGAAAACAGGTGGCGCGCGCACCGGCCCGCCCCGCAGGATGGGACGAATGGGACATCTCGAGGCGACACACGTGGAGTACTTCCTGCCCGACGGGCGGGCGCTGCTCGGCGACGTCTCGTTCCGGATCGGCGACGGTGCCGTGGCCGCACTCGTCGGGCGCAACGGCGCCGGCAAGACCACCCTGCTGCGGCTGCTCGCGGGCGAGCTGGAGCCGCACGGCGGCACCGTGACCTCGAGCGGCGGCGTCGGGGTGATGCCGCAGTTCATCGGCTCGGTGCGCGACGACCGGACCGTGCGCGACCTGCTGGTGTCCGTGTCGCCCCCGCGATTGCAGGCGGCGGCGCGGGAGCTGGACGCGATCGAGCTGGCGCTGATGGACGACGACGGCGACGCGAATCAGATCCGCTACGCCACAGCGCTCGCCGAATGGGGCGACGCGGGCGGCTACGCGGCGGAGACGCTGTGGGACTCGTGCACGGTCGCCGCGCTGGGCGTGCCCTACGACCGGGCGCATTGGCGCGGCCTGACCTCCCTCTCCGGCGGCGAACAGAAGCGCTTGGCGCTGGAGGCCCTGCTGCGCGGCGACGCCGAGGTGCTGCTCCTCGACGAGCCGGACAACTACCTCGACGTGCCCGGCAAGGAGTGGCTCGAGGAGCAGCTCCGACAGACGCCGAAGACGGTGCTCTTCGTGAGCCACGACCGGGAGCTGCTCTCCCGCGCGGCCACGCGGATCGTCGCCGTGGAACCCGCGCCCGGCGGCTCGGACACCTGGGTGCACGGCGGCGGCTTCGCGACCTTCCACCGGGCCCGCGACGAGCGCTTCGCGCGGTTCGACGAGCTCCGCCGCCGGTGGGACGAGCGGCACCAGCAGCTCAAGAAGCTGGTGCTGACCCTGCGCGAGCAGGCGAAGTTCAACGACGGCATGGCCTCGCGGTACCAGGCGGCGCAGACGCGACTGCGCCGGTTCGAGGAGGCCGGTCCCCCGCCCGAGCCGCCGCGGCGGCAGGAGATCACCATGCGGCTGCGCGGCGGCCGCACCGGCGTGCGGGCCGTCACGGCGAAGAACCTCGAGCTCACGGGCTTGATGCAGCCCTTCGACCTCGAGGTCTTCTACGGCGAGCGGGTCGCGGTACTGGGCTCGAACGGCTCCGGGAAGTCGCACTTCCTGCGCCTGCTCGCGGGCGAGGATGTAGCACACACCGGCGACGCGACGCTCGGCGCCCGGGTGGTGCCGGGGCACTTCGCCCAGACACACGCGCACCCGGAGCTGCAGGGCCGCACGCTCGTGGAGATCCTCCGCCGGGAGCACGCGGCCGACCTGGGCCGGTCCATGCCGGCGCTGCGCCGGTACGAGCTGCACGGGCAGGCGGACCAGCGCTTCGAGAGCCTCTCGGGCGGCCAGCAGGCGCGCTTCCAGGTACTGCTCCTGGAGTTCGCGGGAAGCACGGCCCTGCTGCTCGACGAGCCGACGGACAACCTGGACCTCGAGAGCGCCGAGGCGCTGCAGGGCGCCCTGGAGGCGTACGACGGCACGGTGCTGGCGGTGACCCACGACCGGTGGTTCGCGCGGTCCTTCGACCGGTTCCTGGTGTTCGGCTCCGACGGTGCCGTCCGCGAGGCCGCGGAACCCGTCTGGCACGAGGCGCGGGTGCAGCGGTCGCGGTGACCGCGCGCGGCTGACCGGAAACGACTGCACCCCCGGCTGATTCGGCCGGGGGCGCAGTCGATGTGCGTGGCTACGCGCTCTTCTCCTGGCGGGCGTGCGAGCGCTTGCGGGGCACGATGGTCGGCAGCACATTGTCGCGCACCGTCTCCCCCGTGACGACGACCTTCGCCACGTCGTCGCGCGACGGGATGTCGAACATGACGGGGTTGAGGACCTCTTCCATGATGGCGCGCAGGCCGCGGGCACCGGTGCCGCGGTGGATCGCCTGGTCGGCGATGGCGCCGAGGGCGTCCTCGTCGAACTCGAGTTCCACGCCGTCCATCTCGAAGAGGCGCTGGTACTGCTTGACGAGCGCGTTCTTCGGCTCCGAGAGGATCGAGACCAGCGACTCCTTGTCGAGGTTCGAGACGGAGGCGATGACGGGCAGGCGGCCGATGAACTCCGGGATCAGGCCGAACTTGATCAGGTCCTCGGGCAGCACGTCGGCGAAGTGATCGACGGTGTCGACCTCCGCCTTGGTGCGCACCTCGTTGCCGAAACCGAGGCCGCGCTTGCCGATCCGGTCGCCCACGACCTTCTCCAGTCCGGCGAAGGCACCGGCCACGATGAACAGGACGTTCGTCGTGTCGATCTGGATGAACTCCTGATGCGGGTGCTTGCGCCCGCCCTGCGGCGGGACGCTGGCCTGCGTGCCCTCGAGGATCTTCAGGAGGGCCTGCTGCACGCCCTCGCCGGAGACGTCGCGCGTGATCGACGGGTTCTCGCTCTTGCGGGCGATCTTGTCGACCTCGTCGATGTAGATGATGCCGGTCTCGGCGCGCTTGACGTCGTAGTCCGCAGCCTGGATCAGCTTGAGGAGGATGTTCTCGACGTCCTCACCCACGTAGCCGGCCTCGGTGAGGGCGGTCGCGTCGGCGATGGCGAAGGGCACGTTGAGCATCTTCGCCAGGGTCTGGGCGAGGTAGGTCTTGCCGCAGCCGGTGGGGCCGAGCATGAGGATGTTGGACTTGGCCAGCTCGACGCCCTCGCCGCGGGCGTCCTTGCGCTCGCCGGCCTGGATGCGCTTGTAGTGGTTGTAGACCGCCACGGCGAGGTTCCGCTTGGCGGAGTCCTGGCCGATGACGTAGTTGTCGAGGAAGTCGCGGATCTCGACGGGCTTGGGCAGCTCGTCCAGCTTCACGTCACTGGTCTCGGCCAGTTCCTCTTCGATGATCTCGTTGCACAGGTCGATGCACTCATCGCAGATGTACACGCCGGGACCCGCGATCAGCTTCTTGACCTGCTTCTGGCTCTTTCCGCAGAAAGAGCACTTCAACAGGTCTGCGCCGTCCCCGATCCGTGCCATGCCCTGTGCCCACTTCCCTTGCCGATGACTCGCCTGCCGCAATGCTCAGCAGGTGGCGTCTGTTGTCGACGGTACCCGCGAACTTCCGTCCCGGCGACCGATATGAATAGCTTGCTAGAGGTGGCACCGGGGGCCGCGGAACCCGCTCACGCGGCGTGTCGCGACCCCCGGTGTCCTGCTGATGATTACTTCGCGGACGCCTTGCGGTACGGGAACACCGTGTCGACGATGCCGTACTCCTTGGCCTGGTCGGCCGTGAGGATGTTGTCGCGGTCCGTGTCCTTGCGGATCTGCTCGACGGTCTGGCCCGTGTGGCTCGCCAGGATCTCGTCGAGGCGGTTGCGGGCGCGCTCCATCTCGGCGGCCTGGATCTCGAGGTCGGAGACCTGGCCGCGCATCGACCCGCCCGTGCGGGGCTGGTGGATGAGCACCGTCGAGTTGGGCAGCGCGGCGCGCTTGCCCGGAGTGCCGCCGGCCAGCAGGATCGCGGCCGCGGAGGCCGCGGTGCCGAGCACCACGGTCGCGACGTCGCAGTGCACGTACTGCATCGTGTCGTAGATGCCGAGTGCGTCGTACAGGCTGCCGCCGGGCGAGTTGATGTAGATCGTGATGTCGCGGTCCGGGTCCTGCGACTCCAGCACCAGGATCTGGGCCATCACGTCGTTCGCCGAGACCTCGTCGATCTGGTTCTTGAGGAAGATGATGCGCTCGTCGAACAGCTTCGAGTACGGGTTCGTGACGCGCTCGTTGCCGTTCGCCGCGCGCTCGATGAACGACGGGACGTCGTAGCGGTTGGTGGCGGGGACGTGCAGGCCCTGGGCCGACATCGTGGTGGGGTAGTAACCCTCGGTCATTTCAAGTGTCCTCTCGCTACTTGACGGAGCTCGCGCGGCTGACGACGTGGTCGACGAAACCGTAGTCCCGGGCCTCCTCGGCCGTGAACCACTTGTCGCGGTCGGCGTCGGACTCGATCCGCTCGATCGGCTGGCCGGTGAACTGGGCGTTGAGCCGGTTCATCTCCACCTTGGTCTTGCGGAACAGCTCCGCCTGGATGGCGATGTCGGCCGCGGTGCCACCGATACCGGCGGACGGCTGGTGCATCATGATGCGCGCGTGGGGCAGCGCGTAGCGCTTGCCCTTGGCGCCCGCCGCGAGCAGGAACTCACCCATCGAGGCGGCCATGCCCATCGCGTAGGTCGCGACGTCGCACTCGACGAACTCCATGGTGTCGAAGATCGCCATGCCGGCGGAGATGCTGCCGCCGGGCGAGTTGATGTAGAGGTTGATGTCCTTGGCCGGATCCTCCGCGGACAGCAGCAGCATCTGCGCGCAGAGCTGGTTCGCGATGTCGTCGTTCACCTCGCTGCCGAGGAAGATGATCCGCGACTCCAGGAGGCGGCTGTACACCGAATCGTTGAGGTTCAGGCCGGCAATTCCGGCCCGCATGGTGGGGTTGGAGTTCATCCGCTGCTCCCTGCCTTTCTTTCTGACATCGACAGTAACGAACGGTGCCGACCGAACCGTCCCCCGGCACGCTCGGCTCCGCTGAGGGCAGAAACGCCCCGCAGCCGGATCGGCTGCGGGGCGCTCCGCGGGGTCCTACTTCTCGTCGGCCTCGGCGGTGATCTCCTCGGCCTCGGCGACCACGTCCTCCTCGGACGCGGCCTCCTCCGCGAGCGCCTCGCCGGCGTCCTCGCGGTCGAACAGCTCCTTGGTGTCGACGACGTTGCCGTCGGCGTCCTTGACCGAGACCTCGAGCACCACGTCCGCCAGGCCCTTGCCGCGACGGACCTCCTGGAAGAGGGCGGGCAGCTGGCCGGCCTGCTGGATCTGCTGGATGAACTCGGCGGGCTGCATGCCGTAGCGCTGCGACTGGAACAGGATGTGCTCCTGCAGCTCCTGCTGGTCGACCTGCACGTCCTGCGCGTCGGCGATCGCGTCGAGGAGCAGCTGCACCTTGACCTGCTTCTCGGCGGACTCGCGGGCCTGGGTCTCGAACTCCTCGCGGGTGGTGCCCTGCGCCTTGAGCGCGGTCTCGAGGAGCTCCTCGTTGTGACCCACCTGGTGCAGCACGTCGTGCACGTTGGCGTCGGCCTGCTCCTTGACGACGGCCTCGGGCAGCGGCACCTCGACGGCCTCGAGCAGCTTGTCGAGGACGGCGTCGCGGATGTCCGCAGCCTGGCCGAGCTTCTTGTTCTGCTCGACGCGCCGACGCAGGTCGGCGCGCAGCTCGTCGACGGTGTCGAACTCGCTCGCGAGCTGGGCGAACTCGTCGTCCAGCTCGGGCAGCTCGCGCTCCTTGACGGAGTCGACGACGACGGTCACGTCCGCCTCCTGGCCCGCGAACTCGCCGGCGACGAGGGTGGTCGTGAACTCCTTGGACTCGCCCGACTTCAGGCCGACGACGGCCTCGTCGAGGCCGTCGATGAGGTTGCCGGAGCCGACCTCGTGCGAGAGGCCGGTGGTCTTGGCGTCCTCGACGTCCTTGCCGTCGACGGTCGCCGACAGGTCGATGGTGATGAAGTCACCGGTCTCGACGGCGCGGTCGACGCCCTTGAGGGTGCCGAAGCGGGCGCGCAGGCCCTCGATCTGCTCGTCGATGTCGGCGTCGGTGACCTCGAGCGACGGGACCTCGACCTCGATGGACGAGTACTCGGGCAGCGTGATCTCGGGACGCACGTCGACCTCGGCGGTGAACGAGAAGGTCTCGCCGTACTCGAGCTTGTCGATGTCGATCTCGGGCTGGCCGAGCGCCTTGATCTCCGAGTCCAGGACGGCCTGGCTGTACTTGCCGGGCAGCGCGTCGTTGATCACCTGCGAGAGCACCGCGTCGCGGCCGACGCGCGCCTCGATCAGCTTCGCGGGGGCCTTGCCCTTGCGGAAGCCGGGGATGTTGACCTGCTGCGCGAGCGTCTCGTAGGCGCGATCGAAATCGGGCGCGAGCTCGTCGAAGGGAACCTCGACGCTCAGGCGGACGCGAGTCGGGCTCAGCTGCTCGACGGTGCTCTTCACTCGTTCTCCTCGGGTTGGTATCAGCAGGAGGGCCGCCTGATGTGCGGTTTCCTGCGGGCAGCACGGGACCCCGTCGGGCCCACGGCACTCGGATCAGCGTACGCGACGGTGCGCGGCCGGTGACAGGCCGGGCGGGGGCTCCGGCGCACCTACCGGGCGCGAAGGACCGGCGATCGGCCATGATGAGCGGATGATCGTGGTCGGACTCGTCTTCGCCGCCGTCGCGGCGCTCGTGCACTGCTTCATCTTCTACCTGGAATCGATCGCGTGGACCTCGCCGCGCTCCCGCGCGAGCTTCGGCACCACGCCGGAGACAGCGGAGATCACCCGGCCGCTCGCGTTCAATCAGGGCTTCTACAACCTCTTCCTCGCCATCGCCGTGTTCCTGGGGCTGGCGCTGTTCGGCGGGCAGCGGGCGGTCGGCGCGACGCTGGTGTTCGTGGGCGCCGGCTCGATGCTCGCGGCGGCACTCGTCCTCGCCCTGTCGGACCGCACCAAGCTCCGCGCCGCCGCCGTCCAGGGCACGGCGCCACTCCTCGCCGTTCTATTCCTCGGTATCGGGCTCGCGGTCTAACGATCCGACGGTGCCCGCGAGGGCCGTCGGCGCGGGCGTCGTCCCCCGCGCGACGCCGAAGGCCCCGTCGGACGCCGAGCGGCGGCCGGCGGTTCGGCACGACGCGGGCGGGATCGTTCTACCCTGAGATGGTGGAACTGAAGCTGCGCGCCATGGAGCGCACGGACCTGCGGTTCGTGCACGGCCTGTTCAACGACCGGGCGGTGATGTCGTACTGGTTCGAGGAGCCCTTCGACGCGCTCGCCGAGCTCGAGGACATCTACGAGCGGCACATCCACGACGAGCGCGAGCGGCGTTTCATCATCGAGTACGACGGGCTGCCGGTCGGCCTGGTCGAGCTCGTCGAAATCAACGTCATCCACCGCAACTGCGAGTTCCAGATCATCGTCGCCCCGTCGGCGCAGGGCAAGGGATACGCGGCACCGGCCACCCGGAAGGCGCTCGACTACGCGTTCCGAATCCTCAACCTGCACAAGGTGTACCTCTACGTCGATGTCGCCAACGAGAAGGCGGCGCACGTGTACGAGAAGCTGGGTTTCGCCGAGGAGGGTCTGCTCCGCGAGCAGTACTTCTCGAACGGCGAGTACCGGGATGCGCGGTTGATGGGCCTGTTCCAACGGGACTTCCTCGCCACGGACCCGCCGCCCGCCTGACGACACGACGCACACTGTGATGTGCCTCCCACCGGAACGCGAATGTGAATCGATGCGGCCGCTCAGCGAAGGGTGCTTCCCGTCGGTAACCATGGGGAATGACCACCCCGACGGAGCAACAGCCCACGAAGCAACAGCCCCGCCCGGTCGTCTCCCGGGACGCCGCGATCGGACCCGACGCCCGCCTGTCCTGGCTCCTCGCCGGGATGGCCGGCATGGTCGGCGCGGTCGCCTTCCTGCACTCGGCAGGGTATTTCGTCACCTTCATGACGGGTAACACCGAACGCGCGGTGCTCACGTGGTTCAAGGCGTCCGACGCGCAGCAGATCCCGGGCGCGGGCGCACTCGCCGCGACGGCCCTCATCGTCGCCTTCGTGACCGGCGTGGTCGTCGCGTCGATCTGCCGCCGCTACTTCTGGCACAACCACCCGCACGGCCCGACTGTCCTGACCACCGCGGGACTCCTCATCGCCTCGGCGACGGACTTCGCCCTGGACGGCTTCGACGAGCCCGAAGTGCGCTTCGTCCCCATCCTCATCATCACCTTCTCGCTGGGCGCGCTGAACACCTCGTTCACCAAGAACGGCGAGGTCTCCGTTCCCCTCTCGTACGTGACCGGCACGCTGGTCAAGCTCGGCCAGGGCATCGAGCGGCACGCGACGGGCAACGGCACCGTCTTCGACTGGCTCGGCTACGCCCTCGTCTACGCGGGTTTCGTCCTCGGAGCAGCCGTGGGCGGCGTCATCGGATCCTTCGTCACGGGCCCGCAGGTGATCCTCGTGGCGGGCCTGCTGTGCGGCGCCATCACACTGGTCACGTTCCTGCACTCGGATCGGCGGAAGCTGCTCGGCTGAGGTCCGACGCACCCCACCGAGCGGGGTTCAGCCGGATCTCGATACCGTCCGCGGACACCTCCACCCCGCCGGCGGCGGGCCGAGTGCGCACCTGCTCTCCCGACTCCACGTCCACGAAGACGAGGGGCGCACCGTCGGGCTGCAGGTGGGCGTCGCCGAACTGGATCAGCGCGAGGAAGACCGGCAGCAGATCCTGCCCCGCGGAGGTGAGTCGGTACTCGGCGCGGGCTCGCGCGCCCGGCTCGCGGTACTCGGTCGCCGCGATGAGGCCCGCCGTGGCGAGCTGCTTAAGCGCGCGCGAGACCGCGGGCGCGGAGGTCTCCGTCCGGGTCACGAGATCGTCGAACCGCGTCGTGCCGTAGAGCAGTTCGCGGACGACGAGGAAGACCGTCTTCGTACTGAGCAGGTCCAGCGTGCGCGCGGCCGAGCAGCCGTCGCCGATCGCCCACCTACCCCGGTCCCGCAGCCGCTCCTCGAACTCCATGCCCCGATGATAACTAACGCTTGCGTTAGTCAGGCGGCGATGCTTGAATCAAGCTGACTAACGTAGTCATTACCCAGAAGGAGTCACCATGGTCGCCATCAAGGACGCCGTCGTCGTGGTCACCGGAGGCCGACGGGGCCTCGGGGCCGCACTGGTCGACGGTGCGCTGGCCCGCGGGGCACGGAAGGTCTATGCGACCGGCCGCGGGTCGTTCACCGATCCCCGCCCCGAGGTCGTTCCGGTCGAGCTCGAGGTCCGTTCGGCCGAGTCCGCCGAGGCGCTCGCACGCCTCGCGTCCGACGCCGAGATCGTCTTCAACAACGCGGGGATCATGACGCCCACCCCGCTCGTCACCGGGGATCCGCGCGACATCGAGGCGATGTTCGACGTGAACGCCTTCGGGTTGCTGCGCGTGGCACGGGCGTTCGCGCCCGTCCTGGCGGCGAACGGCGGTGGCGCCCTCGTCGACATGCACTCGGTGCTGTCGTGGCTCGCGGGCTCCGGCGGGTACGGCGCCTCCAAGGCCGCCGCGTGGTCGATCACCAACTCCCTGCGGGCCGAGCTCGCCGCCCAGAACACCCAGGTCGTCGGCGTGCACGCGGGCTTCATCGATACCGACATGGTGTCCGCGATCCCGCTGCCCAAGGCGACGCCCGCCGCGATCGCCGCGGCGATCCTCGACGGGGTCGAGGCCGGCGACGTCGAGGTCCTCGCCGACGAGATCACCGCCGCGACGAAGGCGGCGCTGTCGGGCCCCGTCGAGGCCCTCGCCTTCCCCACGCCCGCCTGACCCCCGCACCGCATCGAAACCGAGGAACCGTCATGCCGCTCTGGAACATCCACCACACCCCCGGCGTCTTCGCCCCCTCCGAGAAGGAGGTCCTGGCCGCCGCGATCACCGATCAGTACGCCGCCATCGGGCTGCCGCGCTTCTACGTCGTCGTCCTGTTCCACGAGGTCGCGCCGGAGAACTTCTTCATCGGCGGCGTGAGCGCGCCGACCGCGGTGCGCATCGCCATCGACCACATCGCCCGGCACGCATCCGATTCGGCGAGCCGCACCCGGATCGCCGAATGGGTCCGCGCGATGGTCGCCCCCTCACTCGCGCGACACCCGGACCTGCAGTGGGAGTTCCACGTCGACGACACGAGCGAGGAGATGTGGATGATCAACGGCCTCGTGCCACCGCCCGCGCAGTCGGAGGCCGAGCGGAGCTGGGCGGCGACGAACCGGACCGCCGCCTACTGATCCGATTGCGGTCACCGCGAGCACAACCGGTGACAGGCACCGCCGACCCCCGATAGCTTCCGGTCGGTGAGTACCGCCACCGTCGACGACGCCCCCACACCGTCCGCACCCGACCGCTCCCAGCTGCGGCGCGTGATCGCGGCGTCACTGCTGGGCACGACGGTGGAGTGGTACGACTTCTTCCTCTACTCGACCGCCGCGTCGCTGGTGTTCAACAAGCTCTTCTTCCCCGACGCGAGTTCCTTCGTGGGCACGATGCTCAGCTTCGTGACCTTCGCCGTCGGTTTCGTCATGCGCCCGATCGGCGGCCTCGTCTTCGGGCACATCGGCGATCGCATCGGCCGCCGGCAGACGCTCGCGCTGACGATGCTGCTGATGGGCGTCGCGACGGCTCTCATGGGCGCGCTGCCCACCGCCGGCCAGGTGGGCATCCTGGCGCCGATCCTGTTGCTGCTCCTGCGGATCGTGCAGGGCTTCGCGCTGGGCGGCGAGTGGGCGGGCGCGGTGCTCCTCGCGGTGGAGCACGCCCCGGAGGGTCGCAAGGGCCGCTTCGGCGCCGTCCCGCAGGTCGGCCTCGCGCTGGGCCTCGGGCTCGGCACGGCCGTCTTCGCGCTGCTGCAAACGGTTTTCGACGACGACCAGTTCCTCCGGTTCGGGTGGCGCATCGCCTTCGCGGTGTCGATCGTGCTGGTGGTGATCGGCATCGTCGTGCGTCTCGCGGTCGACGAGACCCCGGCCTTCGTGGCCGCGCGCGCCACCCTCGACACCACCCGCACTCCCCTGCGACAGCTGCTCGGCGATCCGGTCCTGCGCCGCAACACGATCGCGGGCTGCCTCGCCCGGTGGGCGGAGGGCAGCGCGTTCAACACGTGGGGCGTCTTCGCCATCACCTACGCCACGGCGACGCTCGCGATGAACAAGGTGGACGTCCTCCTCGCGGTCACCGCCGCGGCGCTGGTCATGGCCGTCGTGATCCCCTTCGCCGGTGTGCTCGCGGACCGGTTCGGCCCCGCGCGCGTCTACGGGACGGGCGTGCTGCTCTACGGGCTCGCGGTGTTCCCCGTGTTCGCGCTGTTCGGCACCGCGTCGATCGTGTGGTTCACCGTCGGCCTCGTCATCGTCTTCGGCCTCATCCACGGCGTCTTCTACGCCGCACAGGGCACGTTCTTCGCGAGCCTGTTCCCCACCGAAGTCCGGTACACCGGTCTATCCGTCGTCTATCAGTTCTCGGGGATCTACGCCTCCGGGCTGACTCCCCTCATCCTCACCGCGCTCATCCACAGCGCCGACGGTGCGCCGTGGACCGCGGCCGGCTACCTGGTGGCGACCGCGCTCATCTCGCTGGCGGCGACGGTCTGGATCCGAAGGGTCGCGCAACCCGCGGGTTCGACGCTCGACGCCTGATCACCTCCGGCCCGGTGCGGGGGGCGGGTGCAGGTGCGGCCGCAAAACCGCTGAGCATCGACCTGTGATGCGTGCCACACTGCGTGCATGACGGCCCACATCCGCGAGTTCCATGACGACGACCTGGACACCATCGTCCGGCTCTGGGAAGCCGCCTACCATCGCGGAACGCCGCCGGTGTACTCCATGGCGGAGGTGATCGCCTCGTGCCAGCAGGACCACGCGATGGTCGCGACGGAGGGCGATCGCGTGGTGGCGGTGGCCGTCGGCCGTGCGGCGCACGCCCAGGGCTGGATCGTCTTCTTCGACGTCGCGCCCGACACCGATCCGGCCGTCGCGGGGCTCGTGCTCGACGCACTGGAACGACGCATGGCGCCGCTCGGCCTGGGCAAGCTGTCGGTGCTCACCGCGGGCGACGACGACGCCTCCGCCGCACTCTCGAAGAACGGCTTCGTCGTGCGCGATCCGGTCCGCTACCTGGAGCGGCCCATGCCCGTGCAGCGCCGAGAACTGGACCTGCTCAAGGAGGTCGGTGGGCGACTGCTGCCGCGCCAGCTGTGGGACCGCGTGAGCGGGATGCGGCGGGAGAAGGAGATGCTCGAGCAGCGCCTCGTCACCCCGCTCGCCCGGCCCGACATGGCCGAGCGCTTCGGCGTCATGCCCCCGCACGCGGTGATGCTCTTCGGCCCGCCCGGGACCGGGAAGACCACGTTCGCGAAAGCCGTTGCCTCGCGCCTCGACTGGCCCTTCGTCGAACTCTTCCCGTCCCGGCTCGCCGACTCCCCCGGCGGGCTCGCGGGCGCGCTGCGCTCCGCGTTCGAGGCGATCGCCTCCCTGGAGCACGCGGTGGTGTTCATCGACGAGGTCGAGGAGATCGCGTCGCATCGACGCGGGGATCCCCCGTCGCCCACGCAGGGCGTGACCAATGAGTTGCTCAAGCAGGTCGCCGAGTTCCGCGACCAGGAGGGGCGGCTGCTGGTGTGTGCCACCAACTTCGTTCGCGCCCTCGACGACGCCTTCCTGCGGCACGGGCGCTTCGACTACGTCATGCCGATCGGTCTGCCGGACGCGGACGCCCGCTCCGCCATCTGGGGCCGCTACATCCCCGACCACGTGGTCGGCACGCTGGACATCGCCGCACTCACCGCGGCCAGTGAGGGGATGACGCCCGCCGACATCGAGTACGCGGCCCGCCGAGCCTCGCAGGACGCCCTCGCGCGTGCGCTCGACGCGCCGGACGGCGCCCGGACCGAGGAACTGAGCACCGACGACTACCTGGCCGCCCTGGGCGCCACCCGGGCCACCGTCTCTCCCGCCGTCGCGGCCGAGTTCTCGGAGGACATCGAGACTTACGCGCGCCTTTGACACCCGCGTACCGGCGCAACGAATTGGAACAAAGGAGCGCCGTCTGATACAGTTTCGAACAAGTTCGTGAGCGTGACTGTAAACCGCTCAGTGAAACAGAGGCCGGGGCGCGTTACAGGTGCCACCGGCCTCGCCCATATCCGGAGCAGGATGCTCCGCCTCCCGCCTAATCTCGGGGCATGTCCAGGCGAGCCCGCGTGACCGCGCCGGAGGCGGCACCGTCGGCGGCGAACGATGCGCGGACGATTCCCGAGCTCGACACCCTGATCCGCACGTGCCGGGCGTGCCCGCGCCTTTTGACCTGGCGCGAGGAGGTGGCCCGCGTCAAGCGCGCCGCCTTCGCCGACGAGGAGTACTGGGGACGGCCGGTGCCGGGATTCGGCCCCGTGGAGGCGCGCATCCTCATCGTCGGCCTCGCGCCCGCGGCGCACGGCGCGAACCGGACGGGCCGGATGTTCACCGGCGACCGCAGCGGCGACGTCCTCTTCGCCGCCCTGCACGCCGTCGGCCTGGCGAATCAGCCGCGGGCCGTGGCGATCGACGACGGGATGGAGCTGTTCGACGTTCGGATGAGCTCGCCCGTGCGCTGCGCGCCGCCGGAGAACAAGCCGACGCCGGCGGAGCGCCGTGCGTGCGCGCCCTTCCTCGCGCGCGAACTCGAGCTGCTCCCCCGCGTCCGAGTCGCCGTGGTCCTCGGCGCGTTCGGCTGGCAGGCGCTGTTCTCCGTGCTCGCCGACGGCGGCTGGCGCATCCCGAGGCCGCGGCCCGCGTTCGGCCACGGCGCCCGCGTGGACCTCGTCCACCCCGACGGTCGCTCGCTCGCCGTCCTCGGCTGCTTCCACGTGAGCCAGCACAACACCTTCACCGGGCGGCTCACACCGTCCATGCTGGAGGACGTCCTCCATCGCGCGCGGACGATCGCGGGCGACGGTGCGGCGGAAGGAGGGACGATGACGGTCCGGGTCAAGCGGGTGTACGAGGCGGAGGCGGCGGGCGACGGCGAGCGGATCCTCGTCGATCGGCTGTGGCCGCGCGGGATCAGCAAGGACCGCGCCGATCTGGCGCAGTGGTGCAAGGAGGTCTCGCCGTCCACGGAGCTGCGGAAGTGGTACGAGCACGATCCGGCGAAGTACCCAGAGTTCGTCGAGCGGTACCGGGCCGAGCTCGCCGAGCCCGAGGCGGCCGCGGCGTTCGAGGGCCTGCGGGCCCGGGTCGACGCCGGGCCGGTCACACTGCTCACCGCCTCCAAGGCGGAGGACATCAGCCACGCGCACGTGCTCGCCGCGCTCCTGACCGGGCGCGACCCACTCGTACGGTGAGGTATCGAACTTCGCCGACCGGCACCGTCGGGCATCGTCCGACTGCTAGCGTCGCGCCGTGGCCGCGTTGTCCTTCCTCGACCGAGAGCACTCCGTCGCACCGCTGAACTACAACCGGTGGTTGATCCCTCCGGCGGCGCTGGCGATCCACCTCTGCATCGGGCAGGTGTACGCGACGAGCGTCTACAAGGACGCGCTGGTCAAACACTTCGACACCAACAAGACGATGATCGGCATCGTCTTCTCCATCGCCATCGTCATGCTCGGTCTCTCCGCGGCGGTCTTCGGCACCTGGGTGGACCGGGTCGGGCCGCGGCGCACCATGTTCACTGCGGCGAGCTGCTGGGGCGCGGGCTTCCTCATCGCCGCGGCGGGCATCGCGACCGGCCAGCTCTGGCTCGTCTACCTCGGGTACGGCGTGGTCGGCGGCATCGGCCTGGGGCTGGGCTACATCTCGCCCGTATCCACCCTCATGAAGTGGTTCCCCGATCGGCCCGGGCTCGCGACCGGCATGGCGATCATGGGCTTCGGCGGCGGCGCGATGGTCGCCTCGCCGATGTCGAAGGAACTCATGAAGTTCTACGGCGGCGCCGAGGCCGGCGGCAGCGCGGTGACCAAGCTGTTCATCACGCTCGGCATCGTCTACTTCGTGGTGATGATGATGGGCGTCTTCACCATTCGCGTGCCCGCGCCCGGCTACGTCCCCGCGGGCTTCGATCCCGCGACCGTCACCTCCAAGGCGATGGTGAGCGCCGGGAACGTCTCCGCGGCCAACGCGATCAAGACACCGCAGTTCTGGCTGCTGTGGATCGTGCTGCTGTGCAACGTGACCGCGGGCATCGGCATCCTCGAGCAGGCCGCCGACATGATCCAGGACTTCTTCCGCGACGACACCGGCGTCTCCGCCGTCACCGCGACCGTCGCCGCCGGCTTCGTCGGGCTGCTGTCGGTCGCGAACATGGCGGGCCGGCTCGGCTGGTCGACGACGTCGGACTACATCGGCCGCAAGCCGACGTACATGATCTACCTCGGCGGCGGAATCCTGCTCTACCTCGGGCTCGCGACCATCGGCGCCACGTCGACGGCGCTGTTCGTGCTGTTCTGCGCGGTGATCATCTCGTTCTACGGCGGCGGCTTCGCGACGGTGCCCGCCTACCTGCGGGACCTCTTCGGGACCTACCAGGTGGGGGCGATCCACGGCCGGCTCCTGACCGCATGGTCCACGGCGGGCGTGCTCGGCCCGCTCATCGTCAACCGCGTGCTGGACTCGAAGAAGGATCGCGTCGACGAGGCAGGCAAGGCGATCCCGCTCGAGGCCGCCGACTACCACCTCGCGCTCTACATCATGGTCGGCGTGCTCGTCGTCGGCTTTCTCGCGAACCTCGCCATCCGCCCCGTCGCCCAACGGTGGCACGAGCAGGGCACCGTCGTCGATGCGGTCGACGCGGCACACGGACCGAAGGAGTCCCGATGACCGACACCGGATCCGACGGGCGGCACCCCGTCCAATTGGTCGTGACGTGGACCCTGGTCACGATCCCGCTGCTGTACGGGCTGTACAACGCCGTCGACGCGGCGCTGCAACTCTTCCAGGGCTGAGCCGCGGCGGGACCGATCAGCGGCCGCGGCGGAAGAAGCCGCGTCGCGGCGGGCGGGGCTCCGGCGGGATCAGGGCCTCGCGAAAGCGATCCGCGAAGCCTGCGATGGCGCGCTGCTCGTCGTCGAGGAGCCGACGGTTGCCGCTGGTCACCTCGACCGCGATCGGCGTCCCCGGCCCCACGCCGAGATCGTCCCAGCAGAGCGAGAGGTTCTGCGCGAGCAGGCGCCGCTCCCCCACGATGAGGTAGATCCGCGAGGCGTACTGCGAGCTCTCCCAGCTCAGGCGCGCGGCGCGATCGGCATCGAGATAGCCGTGCGCGACGAACCGCTCCAGGTACACGGGGTCGACGGTACGCCGCTCAGTCGCGTTCCGCCGTGTTCGCGGCGGGGGCCGTGACCGGCGGGGTGAGGGACCAGATGGTCAGGTAGGCGAGGCCGAAGAAGGCGGCGACCGCGACCGCGACGCCGGTGGACTGGACGTAGGAGAACGGGGAGGTCACCCAGTCGAGCGTCGCGATCACGACCGCGTCCGGCCGCGTCACCAGATCCCACGAGTTCCACCGCTGGAACCGGCCGATCACCACCCCGATCGCGCACAGCCC
This sequence comes from Tsukamurella hominis, assembly GCF_965137015.1. Classification (NCBI taxonomy): domain Bacteria; kingdom Bacillati; phylum Actinomycetota; class Actinomycetes; order Mycobacteriales; family Tsukamurellaceae; genus Tsukamurella; species Tsukamurella hominis. The sequence continues at coordinate 81,886 of NZ_CBCRZG010000011.1, forward strand.
CACCGACAGCACGACGGCGAGCCAGCCCCAGCGCGCGCCGAACTCCCGCTGCAGGCGGCGGTGCACCAGGAGCATCGACACGACGCCCAGCAGGATCCCCGTCCAGGCGGCGAAGCCGTACTGCAGCACGTGTCGCCACATGTTCTCGTCGTCGCCGAGGTGCACGAGATCGGTCACCAGGTACGGCGAGTTGGGCAGGAAGGCCAGCCAGCCGAGGCCGAGCGGCACGAGCGCCCACCGGCTGCGGACCGTCGCGAAACCGACGGCGAAGACCATCGGGATCCACGCGAGGAAGAGGTTCCAGATGAGGAACCGGCTGGGATAGGTGAGCGGGGCCGAGGTGTCGGTGGTGCCGAGGACCACGGTGAGCGCCGTCGTGGCGAGCAGGGAGGCCAGCAGCAGCACGGCGCGGGTTCTCGTCATCAGATCAGTTTGCCAAAGCGCCCGGAGTCGTTAACAAAGGTCAGGTCTGACCATCCGCGACTCGTGACACGACCACTCCTCGTCGAGCTGGACGGCACCGTCGAGCTCGAACCGGTGCTTGCGGTAGAAGGCGAGCGCTCTGGCGTTGCCCGTCGCCAGCCACAGGTACGCCCCGCGCTCCGCGATCACCGCGGCCATGAGATCCGCCGCCACCCCCGCGCCGTGGTGGTCCGGTAGGACGTTCAAGGACCAGAGCTGCGTGGTCGACGGTGCGCCGGCGTCGCGCGCGGGACCGCCCGTCGCGAATCCGACGATCCTCCCCGTCGCCGTGTGCACGGCGCAGCGAGTACGGACGCCCTCCGATTCCTGACGATCCAGACCGCCGATGATCCGTTGCCAGCGTTCCGTCCCGTCCACCACGGTGAGGGCGTCGAGCTTCACTCGGTCCACCAGGCCGGGGTAGGTCGCCTTCCAGACGCGGACGTGCACGTCGGCGAGCGCTCGAGCGTCGCCGTCCTCGAGCCGCCGGATGAGGTAGCCGGTACCCGCGTCGCTGCTCAGGACCATGCGATGAACAGTAGTTCCGACTCACCCGCGCTGCCCGCCCCGCGGAAAAGCGATTGCCCGCTCCGCGGCAGCGCCCGTACCGTCGGTGCCGACTCCGCCCACGTCGCGTCTACCCGGTAAGGACGCGACCTACCCGCGATGGTGAGGGCGGCTGCCCGTTCGAGCCGGGCCGGAGCCGGAGGGCTCACATCGACGCGGGCGTAGTCGGGGTCCTCGCCACGGGTACTCTCTTACCTGGTCGCGCGAGCGATCACGGGATGTGGCGCAGCTTGGTAGCGCATTCGCTTTGGGAGCGAAGGGTCGCAGGTTCGAATCCTGTCATCCCGACAGAACATGCGGCAGGACCAGTCGCGAGGAGGGGGCAGTCCGACTGAAGGTCGCGGTCAATCAGCCCTCTCGTGTCCAACGATCGACATGCCATGCCCCATCCTCGAAAAGCAGGTCCACCCGGACATTCTCATGATTCACACCCGGGCGAATGTCTTTGTCGTAGTAGGCCACGCTCTTGATGTAGCTGTCACCCCCGCGATTGAGGTCGACCGCAAATTTCCTGCTCGAGAGGTTGGGCGCCATCCCGTCATGGAAAATCATGGTCTTGAGATACGCCTGCACGTCGGCCTCACGCATTCCGCGCAACTCAGCCACCAGCGAGTCCGACAAGAACGATTGCACTGACTGAGACCGCTCCAATGCGTTAACCAGTATGTCAACAGCAATCCGGGCCAGGGCCTTGTCTTCGTAGGGATTCCACTTCTCACGACTTCCACCTGGCACTGCATCTCCTGTACTGGTCTTCATTTTCGTTCCGGACAACCCGGGTGTAAGCCCGGAGACCCCCGACCAGCTAGCCGATCCGGTCGTGCATCCTCAGCCTGTCATCCCGGCGGAGGCCCGTCCCGCCCTCGCCGAGCCGCGGCGGTCTGTAACGATTCGACCAGCACCGGCGATATGCCCGACGACCAGCCGTACCCCGATCCGTCGTGCGCGGTGCCGTGCCGATGATGCGCGCCCGCCTCCACCGGTACCCCGCGCCGGAGTAACAACGACGATCCCGACACAGGAGGGACCAGCCATGCGCGGTGGAACCGCACTCGCCGGCCGTTACGAACTCCTCCGGCTCATCGCCACCGGTGGCATGGGTCAGGTCTGGGAGGCGATGGACACACGGCTCGACCGCCGCGTCGCCGTCAAGGTCCTCAAAGCCGAATTCTCCGAGGACCAGGAGTTCCTCGCCCGCTTCCGCAACGAGGCCCGCACCACCGCCGCCCTCAACCACCCCGGCATCGCCGGCGTCTACGACTACGGCGAGACCGCCGACCAGGCCGGCGGCGCACCCCTGGCCTACCTCGTCATGGAGCTGGTCAACGGCGAACCCCTCAACGCCGTCCTCTCCCGCCTCGGGCACCTGAGCCAGGCCCAGGCCCTCGACCTGCTCGAGCAGACCGGCCGCGCCCTCCAGGTCGCCCACACCGCCGGCCTGGTGCACCGCGACGTCAAACCCGGCAACATCCTCATCACCCCCACCGGGCAGGTGAAGATTACCGACTTCGGCATCGCCAAGGCCGTCGACGCCGCACCCGTCACCAAGACCGGCATGGTCATGGGCACCGCCCAGTACATCTCCCCCGAACAGGCCTCCGGCGAGGACGCCACCGCCGCCTCCGACGTCTACTCCCTCGGCGTCGTCGGCTACGAATGCCTCACCGGCCATCCGCCGTTCACCGCGGAGACCGCGGTGGCCCTGTGCGTTCAACACATCCGCCAGGAGCCGCCGGCGCTGCCCGCGTGGGTGCCAGAAGGTGTCGACGACGTCATCATGCGCGCCCTCACGAAGGAGCCCCGGCGCCGCTTCGCCGATGGCGGCGAGCTCGCGGACGCGATCACGCAGGCCCGGCTGTCCCCGACGCGCCGACCCCGGACCGGCCGCTCCGCCGCGTACGCCCCGACGGTCCGCCGCACCGTCGGGCCGCGCACCGTCACCCGTCCGGCGACGACGCCACCCATCGGGTCCACCGCGCCGACGCAGCACCACACGCACGGCTCCCCCACCGGCCATCGCCGGAAGCGGTCCGTCGCCGTCGCGGGGGCGCTGGCGGTCGCCGCGATGGCCCTCGGCTGCGCGATCGCCGTGAACGGCTCGGGCGGGAACGACGACGCCACGCCCACCGCGGGGCCGACGGCCGACAATCCCGGCGCGATGACCACGGCGCGGGCGATGGCGGAGCGCCCGTCCGACCGGGCCGACCCCGCGCCGTTGACGCGGCCGACGGACGTCCCGCGGACCACGACCTCCACCGTTCCACGGCCCACCAGCACGCCGACGTCGCCGACCAGCACCTCGACGACGCCGACGTCGACTACCACCACGACGACGACCACGACGAGCACGACGACAACGACGCCGACGACCACGTCCTCGACCACGACGACGACCGCGTCGTCGTCGAAGCCGAACGCCGAATCACGCGTCTAGGGACCGGCGGACTCCCAGGATCACGTACACGAGGATCCCGACGACCAGAGCCCAGAAGGCGGAACCGACGCCCGCCACCGTCGTGCCCGAGGCGGCGACGATGAACGTGACGGCCGCGGGCACGCGCGCGGACTCGTCGGCCATGGCACCGGCGCACGCGGCGGCGAAGGCGCCGACCAGCGCGACGCCGGCGACCGCCTGGATCACGCCTTCGGGCGCGGCCAGCACCACGGCGGTCAGACCCGTGCTCAGCACGCCCAGAACGAGATTCGCCGCGCCCGAGGAGACGCCGGCGATCCACCGCCGAGACGTGTCCGACCCCGCGTCGGGCCCCGCCGCGAGCGCCGCGCTGATCGCGGCGAGGTTGATCGCATGCCCGCCGAAGGGCGCCCCGACGACGCTGCCGACGCCGGTCACGGCGAGCGAGGGCCGCCACGGCACCGAGTACCCGTAGCTCGCGAGGACCGCGGCCCCGGGGATGTTCTGCGACGCCATGGTCACGATGTACAGCGGCAACACCACCCCGGTGAGCGCCTGCAGCGTGATCGAGGGTGTCGTCCACTCGACGTGCGGGACTAGCTCCGCGACGGCGGGGACGGCGTCGTCGCGCACGAGGGCCACGGCGATCACGACGAGAGCGGCCACGAAGGCCAGCGGTACCGCCCATCGCGGGCGGAGCTTGAGCAGCACCAGCCACACCACCAGCACCGGCGCGACCGCCCACGGGTGCTTCGCGAGCGACGTGACCGGCGCGATGCACAGCGGCAACAGCACGCCCGCCAGCATGGCCTGGGCGATGGGCGTCGGAATCTTCTGCACCCAGCGCGCAAGGGCCGGCCAGAGCCCGGTGAGCACGAACAGCACGCCGCAGATGACGAAGGCCCCCACCGCCGCAGGCCAGCCGCCCGCGACGGCGCCGGTGGTCGCGAGGAGGGCCGCGCCGGGCGTGGACCAGGCGCTGATGATCGGCATCCGGTGTCTCCAGGAGAGCAGGGCGGACGCGGCGCCCATGGTCACCGTGACGGCCAGCAGGCCCGACGCGGCCTGGCCCGGGCTCGCGCCCATCGCACGCAGGCCCGCGAGCACCACCGCGAAGGCGGAGGTGTACCCGACCAGGGCGGTCACGATGCCCGCGCCCACCGGCACCATCGTTCCGTTCTCAGAACGTTCCATGAACAGAACGTAGCATGGGGTCATGCCCTCCCCCGACGTCGGCCGACGCCTTCGCGAGCTGCGCACCGAGCGCGGCCTCAGCCTGTCCGAGCTCGCGCGCCGGGCCGGCGTGGGCAAGGGCTCGCTCTCGGAGATCGAGGCCGGTGGTCGCAATCCGACGGTCGAGACCCTCTACGCGCTGTGCGGCCCGCTCGACGTCCCGCTCACGGCCCTCGTCGGCGAGTCGCCCGGCGCGCACAGCGTCGCCGACGGCGGCATGCGCACGGCTCTGCTCTCGGTGCGCCACCTGCCGCACGTCACCGTCGAGGTCTTCCGACTCGAGTTCCCTGCCGGTTCCGATCACGTCTCCCCCGGGCACGGTCCGGCCGTCCGGGAGAACCTCACGGTGGTCGACGGTGCCCTCACCGTCGGCCCGGTGGGCGCCGAAACAACGGTGCACGAGGGTGATTCACACTCGTGGACCAGCGACGGGCCGCACCGGTTCGCCACCGTCGACGGCGCCGAGGCCGTCGTGGTGATCACGACGCCCCGCTAGAAGGACTTCGCGCCCTGCGCGCTCACGACCATGCCGTGCCCGGTGGTCCGGTTGGTGAAGGCCGTGCCGTACTCGTTGGCGACGATGAACCACCCGCGGGCGGTGTAGGTCTTGTAGTCGAGCGTCACCGGGTCGATCGCCCCCAGGTTGCCGAGCACGTAGGACAGCTCGCCGTCGCTGGTGACGTTGACGCCGTTCGCCTCGTCGCCGGAGTCGGTCCGTGGCCGCGGCTGATCGAAGACGAGTTGACAGCCGGCGCTGCTCGCGCTGATCTGGCAGCGCGTGCGGCCGCTGCGGGTCTGGATGAAGGTGAAGCCGTTCCCGTTGTCGGGCAGGACTATCGCCGCAGTCGGTCCGCTCGGCGGGGGCGCGCTGCTCGTCGTCGACGGTGCGGTGGTCGTCGTGACCGGTGCGGGCGTGGCCGGCGCGGGGGTGGCGATCCCCGGGCCGACCCCGCCGCGGATCACCGTGACACCGGCGCCGTTCCCGGACACCGTCGCCGAGCATCCCGCGAGGAGCGCGCAGCAGCCCGCCACTACCGCCGGCACGAGTCCTGCACGCATCCGGTCCTCCGCATCATTCTCGTCACTTCTGCCACAAGCGTAGACTTCCATCCCACTCGTTGCACGGACGGCGCCCGCGACGCCCGTCCGACCGGCTCACACTCCCGGCCGGTCCGCGCCGATCCAGAGACTCCCGGCGTAGCGTCGCGATCGTGAATCTCCTGCTGCTGTCGCTCAACGCGGGCGCCCTGCCCGACTTCCTCCGCCGGCACACCGGGCGGGAACCGAGCGCCCTGCGGATCGGCTTCATCGACGACGCCGGCGCGCCGTACGCCGACCAGCCCTTCGGCTCGTTCGAGTGGACGCAGCTCACGGACCTCGGCTTCCGGCTGACCCGGATGACCCTCGCGAAGTACACGGACCCGGCCGATTTCGACTCCGACCTGAACGCCGTCGACGCCGTGTACCTCTCCGGCGGCCACACCTTCGTGCTGCTGGGCGCGCTGCAGTCCAGCGGCTGCGGCGAGGTGCTCAAGGCGCGGGTGCGCGCGGGCCTCCCGTACGTCGGGCTCAGCGCGGGCTCGGTCGTCGCGGGGCCGAACGTCGAGCCGGTCGCTCCCCTCGATGACCCCGCCGACGCGCCCGGCGTCACCGACTACACCGGGCTGGGCCTGGTCGACACCGTCGTTATCCCGCACGCCGACGGCGCGCTCCCGCCCTATCCCCCGGCCATGATCGACGACGTCGTCCGCACCTACGGCGACCGCTTCCCGCTGACCCGCGTCAACGACGATCAGGCACTGCTCGTCGAGCGCGGCGTCGCCACCCTCATCTCCTCGGCGATCACGTAGCGGGCGCGCCGGAGAGCGCGTCACACGCCGCGGTTCCCGCCTCGGCGCGCCTTTGCGAGCGTTACGATCGACGGATGACCGGCATGCTGTCCGACGTATTGCCCTCGGTCTGTACCGCTTTCGGCATCGCCGGGGAGAACCCGCTGGGGCTGGCGGTCGAACGCGACGTCGTCCTGCTGCTCATCGACGGCCTCGGCGCGGAGCTCCTGCGCCGCCACGCCGACGACGCCCCGACGCTCGCCGCGCACGTGCGCACCACTCTCAACGCGGGCTTCCCCGCGACCACGGCGAGCAGCCTGTCGAGCCTCGCCCTGGGCGCGCCCTGCGCGGCGCACGGCATCGTCGGCTACAGCTTCGGCGTGCCCGACGAACACGGCCGGCGCCTGTTCAACTCGCTGCGCTGGACCATCGACGGCGCGAGCGGGCCCGACGCCCGCGCATCGCACCCGCCCCACGAGCTGCAGCGCCGCCGCAGTCGCCTGGAGGACCTCGCCAACGCGGGCGCGGAGATCCACTACGTCGTCCCCGCGTATCAGGAGACGTCGGGCCTGACCAGGGCGGCGTTCCGCGCCACGGGCGTTCAGCACCCCGCCGCGAACCTCGACGAGGTGCGCGAGGGCGTGCTCGCCGTCGCCCGGCACGACACAACCGCCCGCCGCTTCGCCTACGCGTACACCGGCCTGTTGGACGCGGCGGGGCACGTGCACGGCCCCGGCTCGCCCGAGTGGCTGGGCGTGCTGCGCGCCGTCGACGCGATGTTCGCGGACCTCCTCGCGGACCTGCCCGGTACATGCACTCTTCTGGTGACCGGCGATCACGGGATGATCCAGGCCGAGTCGCTGGTGAACCTCGACGCACTGCCGGCCCTGCACCGCGGCGTCCGGATCATCGCCGGCGAGGCGCGGGTGCGGCACGTGTACCTCTCGCGGGGCCACCACGTCGACGACGTACGCGCGCGCTGGTCGGAGACCCTCGGCGCCCACGCCCACGTGGTGACCCGCGAACAGGCGCTCGACGAGCACTGGTTCGGCCCCACGCCGCCGAACCCCGTGGTCGCCCACCGGATCGGCCACGTCCTCGCCGTCGCGCAGGGCGGTTCGGTCCTGGTCACGCCCAGCCAGGAGCCGATGGAGTCACGGATGCTCGGACATCACGGTGCGTGGACCGTCGACGAACAGGCCATCCCGCTGATCACCACGACGCCCTGACCGGACACGGGCGCACGCGCCCCTTGTCCGATTCTTGCAGCAGTATCACGTAGGATACCGAAACAAACACGACCGCAGCCCGGGGTGAAGACGCTCAGCCCTTGCACGACACCAGGGTGGTGCCCACCATCGAAACGACGAAGCCGCCGCAGCTCGCCGCGCCCGAGAGGGCCCCGGCGAAGCCGAAGCGCGAGCAGACCGCGGACCTCACCCGGGTCCTGCTGTTCCTCGGCGTGGTGATCGCGCACTGCGTGACCACGATCAACTACTCCCCGGACGTGATCCGCCAGACCGGGCTGGTCTCGGCGGCGCTGCACCTCACCCGCTACGGCTTCGTCGCGGTGACGCTCTTCGTGCTGGTCCTGAGCATGCGCGGCCGCACGATGACGGCCCGGGAATTCTGGCGCAAGCGCTTCGGGCTCATCGTGGGCCCGTACCTGGTGTGGACCCTCGTCTACTCGATCACCGACCACCTGCTCATCGCCGGCGATCCGTTCCCCTCACCCGGGCGCTGGCTCGGCGATCTCGCGCGCACCACCCTGACCGGTGACGCGAAGTACCAGCTGTACTTCCTGCTGATCTCGATGCAGATCTACCTGTTCTTCCCCGCGCTGCAGAAGCTCTTCCGCAAGCTCGAGGGCCACCCGTGGACGGTGCTGCTGACCGCGGGCGCGATCCAGCTCGGCTTCTTCGCCTTCTACCAGTACGCGCCGCGCCCGGCGGGCCAGCCGTGGGAGACGCTGTTCAACCACATGTGGAAGCTGCTGCCCATGTACGTGCTGTTCGTGGCGATGGGCATGCTCGCCGCGCAGCACTACGAGAAGGTCGGCCCCTGGCTCCGGTCGCACGCCCTGCGGCTGGTAGCCCTCTGCCTCGCGGCGGGCGCCTTCAGCCTCGTGATCTACCTGCGTGACACCGAGCCCGGAAACGTCCCGGACGCCGCCACCGCGGCGTGGAACCCGCTGTACCTGCCCTGGTACGTCGCCGCGACGATCCTGATCTGGCTCGGCGCGATGATGTGGGACGACCTCCGCGCCTCCGGCCGGGCCGTGGGCGAGCGTGTGGTCTCCTACGCGACGATCCGCGCCTTCGGCGTCTTCGCCGTGCACCCGCTGATGCTCGACATCCTCAGCAAAGCCGGCTTCTTCGAGCTGCTGGGCAGTTGGTTCCCCGCGTCGGCCTTCCTGCGCGCCGCGACGCTGTCAGTGGTCGTGCTGGCGATGTCGCTGCTCTTCGTCGATCTTGTGCTGCGGACCCCCGTCAGCCGCTGGATCGTGGCCCGCGAACGGGCCTGAGCTCGCTCGTCAGTACCAGCTCGACTGCGCCGCCTGCGGCTTCTGCAGCCACAGCGCGTCCGTCGACAGGTTCTGCGTACCGAACTGCCAACGGCGGAGCGCCTCGTCGCGGAGCACCTGGTCGAACTGCTCGTTGCGCGTCCGCTGATCCACGTACAGCAGCGTCTGCACGCCGGCCAGGAAGGGCACCGTCAGGATCTGCGCGATCGCAGCACCGACACCGGCGATGGCGAGGCCCGTCACCGTCGAGCCGGCGAGGGTCTCGAGCCCGGCACCGTCGTCGACGAGCACGCTGACGACGCCGAACGGGATCGAGACGACGAGCGTGATGATGCCAGTGATGAGGTAGGTGAGCAGCAGGATGCCGAGGACCCGCCAGAAGCCCGGCCGCTGCAGCTCGTAGCCGCGCTTGAGCGCGGCGATCGGGCCGAGCTGTTCGAGGACGACGGCGGGGTACGAGAGGGAGACCGTCGGCAGGACCGCCAGGTACCCGACGATCAGCACGAGGAACAGCACGAACGCGACGAGGACCGCGACGATGGGGCCGGCGTCGCCCGCCGCCACCGCGAGGACGACGACGAGGCCCACCACCAGCGCGGTGGGTACGAGGAAGATGAGGAACTGCAGCAGGCTGAGCCCGATCAGCGACAGCAGGCGCGGCCCGATCGCCCGTACCGCATCGCCGGCGCTGGTCCGCTCCCCCATCACCGCACGCGCGACCGCGACCGTCAGGACGCCCGTGAGGAAGAGCGAGGCGATGCCCGCGATCAGGCCGACGCCGATGCTGAGGCCCGTCGCGGCGGCGAGATCACCGAGCGCCGCGTCCGTCTCGGCGTCCGGGTCCACCGCGATGCGCGTCATGGGAATCTGCGCCAGGAAGGTGACCAGCTGCGTGACCAGCACGAGCACAGCCGTCAGCCCGACCATGACACCGGGGTTGCTACGGATCGCGGCCATCGCCCCGCCGTAGATGTCGCCCAGGTCGAGCGGGCGCAGCGCGACGATCCCGACCTTCACCTCGGGCGCCGGCGCGCCCCAGCCGGGGCCGGGCTGCCCGTATCCCTGCTGGGGATACCCCTGCGGGTATCCCGGCTGGGCGTACCCGGGCTGCGGCTGGCCGTACTGCTGTGCCCACGGGTCGCCGTAGGGGTACTGCGGCGGGCCCGGCTGCTGGTACCCGTACTGCGGGTCGCCCTGTTGCGGGTAGCCACCGGTGGGGCCGGCCCACTGACCATCGGGGCCGTAGCTGGGCTGATTGCCGGTTCCGTCGGGATTCACAGCACACATCCTGCATTGCGAATGCACTCTTATCAACTTGCCGGAGGCTCGATGTCCGTAGGGTGAGCAACGACATGCTCGACGCGCCATCCGACCGGAGGAACGCATGATCCTGGTGACCGGAGCAACGGGGGTCGTCGGACGCCGCGTGGTCGCGCACCTCGCGGCGAACGGGGCGTCGGTTCGCGCGACGAGCCGGACGCCGGACGCCGCGGACCTGCCGGACGATATCGAGACGCTGTCGTCGTCCGCCCCCGCGCACGCGCTCCTGGACGGGTGCTCGTCCGTCCTGATCGTCGCGTCCGCACTGGGTGCCGCGCAGCAGGACCGCCTCGCCGAGCTCGTCGCGTCCGCGAACGCCGCGCAAGTGGGTCGTCTGGTGCACCTCTCGACCGCGTCCGTCACCGACCCGCGCAGCCCGACCGGCGCGCACCACCGCGCCCTCGAGGAGGTCAGCGCCGGCTTCGCCGGGACGAGGCACGTGCTGCGTCCGGTCCCGTTCGCGCTGAACACGCTGCACTGGTGGGGCCCGACGGTGCGCGCCGGCCGGTTCGCGGAGGCCCCTTACCTCGACGTCCCGATGGCGCCCATCGACGAACGGGACGTCGCCGACGTCGCCGCGACGCTCCTACTCGGTACGCCCGAGCCCGACGGTCCGCTGCACCTCACAGGGCCCGAGGCGCTCAGCTCGCGCGAGCAGCTCGGACTGCTGGCCGAAGCGCTGGGCACTCCCCTCGACGTGCGCGAGATCGAGCCGGACGAGGTGCGGAGGCGACTCGCCGGGGCAGGCGTGCCCGCGCCCGCCGTCGAGTCGTTGCTGCAGTCCTTCGAGCTCGCGGCCGAGCACCCAGTGACTCCGAGCGGCGTCGTCGAGCGGATCACCGGACGACCGGCCCGCAGGTACGGGCAGTGGGTCGTCGACCACGTCGAGCAGTTCCGCTGATCCGCAGGTCCGCGCCGCGACCCGGGCAGGATTCCGCCTCTGGTCGCGCATGCCGTAACATGTCTCGCGCGCCGAATTCGACGCACGCGGGCGTAGCTCAATGGTAGAGCCCTAGTCTTCCAAACTAGCTACGCGGGTTCGATTCCCGTCGCCCGCTCCAGCACGAAAGCCCCGGCCCCGGCCGGGGCTTTCGTCGTCTCCCGGGCGCGAACTGTTCGGCGGGGGCCGAACCGTTCCGGCACCAGGCTGGGGGCATGCATCCCGCCCGGCGGCGCACCGTCGCCCTCCTCGCCCTCTCCGTCGCGTTCGGCCTGATCCAGTTCGACGCCACCGTCGTCAACGTCGTCCTGGGGGCCATGACCCGCGACCTCGGCGGCGGGCTCGGGCTCGCGCAGTGGGCAGTCGACGGGTACGCGATCCCCTTCGCCGCCCTGATGCTGATCGCCGGGCCGGCGGCGGACCGGTTCGGGCGGCGCCGGGTCTGCGTCCTCGGTTTCGCGCTGTTCGCGCTGGCCACGGCGGCGTGCGCGCTCGCCCCGGGCTGGCCCGTCCTGATCGGTGCGCGAATCGTGCAGGGCATGGCGGCCGCGATGATCCTGCCCAGTTCGCTCGCGATGATCGGCGAGCTCTACCCCGACGGCGCCGAGCGGGCCCGCGCGCTGGGGATCTGGGGCGGGATCGCGAGCGCGGGCTTCGCCGCCGGCCCGCCGATCGGCGGCTTCCTCGCGTCGGGTGCGGGATGGCGGGCCGCGTTCTGGGTGGGCGCTCCGGTCGCCGTCCTCGCCGGGATCGTCGTCGCGCGGATCGTGCCCGAGTCCCCCCGTCGCGCACAGCCGCTCGACCTGGTGGGGACCGCCCTGGCATCGATGACACTCGGCGGCGGCATCGCGGCGTTGATCGAGCTCGGACAAGGCCGTGGAGCCCTCGCGCTGACTTTCACCGTGGCCGCGGCGACCGCGGCCGGCGCGTTCGTCGCGTCGCGGCGTCGTGTGCGGGACACCGTCATACCCCCGGGCATGCTGGCCCGCGGCCCGTTCCGCAGCGCAGTCATCACAGGTCTGCTGTTCAACTTCGCGCCGTGGGGCGCGCTGTTCGTGGTCGGCCTGGGGCTGCAGCAGGTGCACGGCGTCAGCGTGGTCGGCACGGCGGCAGCGATCCTGCCGATGACGATCCTGGTCGGGATCGGCTCCATGGCGAGTGGCGTGATCACCGCCCGCACCGGACCTCGCGCGCCCATGATCGCAGGCTTCGCCTACGCGGCGACGGGCGCGCTCATCGTCGCCGCCGGGGCCGCGCACCCCACCGCGATCGTCGCCGGGATGACGGTGCTCGGCCTCGTCTCGCTGGGGATGCCCGCCATGACCGCCGTCGCCCTCGACGCCGCCCCGCCTGGGCGCACCGGCCTCGCCGGTGCCGTGCTCAACAGTGCACGCCAGGCGGGCGGCGCACTCGGCGTCGCCGCCCTCGGGGCCGTCTACAACGCCGCGGGCCGCTCCTCGACGGCCTTGGGGCTCACTTTCGGCGTGGCCGCAGCCATACTCGTGGTCGGGGTGGCCACCAGCATCAGCGCCACCGCGACGGACCGGACGGAGGTGGGCTGCGATGTCGGGTGACGCGGATCTGGCGCGCGTCGGTGAGCTCTTCGCCGACCGCACCCGCAGCCGGATCCTCCTGTCGCTGTTGGGCGGCCGCGAGCTGGCGGCCGGCGTCCTCGCCGACGAGGCGGGCGTCTCCCGCCCCACCGCGAGCGGCCACCTGCGCAAGCTGGTCGACGGTGGGCTGCTGGCCGTCCGCGCGGAGGGCCGCCACCGCTGGTACCGGATCGCCGGGCCGGAGGTCGGCGACCTCGTCGAGCGGCTCGCGGCGCTGGCGCCGCCGCTGCCGGTGGCGTCGCTCAAGGCGTCCACCCGCGCCGACCGGCTCCGGACCGCCCGCACCTGCTACGACCACTTCGCCGGACGGCTCGGCGTAGCCATCATGGGCTCGCTGCTCGACCACGGCCGGATCACGGGCGGCGACGGGCTCTTCCACGCCGACGGCGCCGACCGCCCCGCCTCCGCGGGCCGCGAGCTCGACTACCGGCTCACGGACGACGGGCACGCCTTCCTCGCGGATCTCGGGGTCGCGCTGCCCGACGGATCCTCCCGCCCCGTCGTGCGGTACTGCATCGACTGGACCGAAACCCGGCACCACCTCGCGGGCGGCGCCGGGCGCGCGCTGTGCGACCGCTTCTTCGCGGCCGGATGGGCGGAGCGACTCCCCACGTACCGCGCCGTCCGCGTGACCACTGCGGGCGAGCGCGTCCTGGCCCGGCGCTTCGCCGTCGACTGGCCCGGCTGACCGTCACCGGAACAGCGTCGCCGCCATGGCGGCGGTGACCGCCACCAGCAGCCCGACGTACCAGCGGGCATGCGCGCGGTCGGACAAGCGCGGGCCGCGGCGACGCAGGAGCACGATCACGGGCAGCGAGCCGACGAGGAGCGCGACGGCGGCGCGGATGTCCACGGCGCCCACGAAACCGGTCCCGGCGCCCGCGGGCCGTCCGCCCGAGAGCAGGAGGAAGATCGCCGTCGCGGGCAGTGCCACCGCCAGGGTCAGCGGGTTCGCCAGGGCCGTCGCGACCGCCATCCGGTGGCCGTTGCGGCGCATCAGGGGCACCGTCAGCACGCTGCCGCCGACGCCCAGGAAGGCCGCCACCGCGCCGATCGGGAGGCCGGCGCCGGGCCGGATCGGGCGCGCACCGTCGTCCCCGGCCTGAAGGAATCCGCGCCGGACGGTGACCGAGACGATCGTCAGCAGGAGGTACGCGACGAAGCCCACAGCGATGACGTCGCCGGGTACGTGCCGCGCCGCCACGGCACCGGCCGCGCCGCCGAGGGCCAACAGGATCAGCAGGCGCGCGCTCCCCCGCAGCTCGGCGAGCACGGCGCGCGACGTGGAGGCCGTCGCGACCGCGGCGGCGATCACCATCAGCACGGACGAGGTGGCGACGGCGACGCGGGGCGCGTCGCCGCCGAGGGCGGCGTCGGCCCAGACGAGGACGGGCACCGCGACGAAGCCGCCGCCGAAGCCGAAGAGGGCCGTGGTGACGCCCGACGCGGCGCCCACCAGAATCAGGATCAGTGCACTCACTGCTCCGAGTCCACCGCACGGCGCCCCTTCCGGCAATCGAAGTTCGGTTCGATACCTTCGAATCTCGGTAGCCTGTCGCCATGCGGAACATCCCCGTCGCGACGCTGGAGGACCTCCCGCGCGACCTGCTCGCCGTCGGCACCGACTACCCCGACGGCTACGCGCAGGCCCGGCACCGTCACCGGCGCGCGCAGTTCCTGTACGCCGCCACGGGCGTCATGGAGGTCGACACCGACGACGGGGCGTGGACCGTGCCGACCGACCGCGGCGTGCTCATCCCGCCCGGCGTGCCGCACGGCGTCCGCTACTCCGGCGTGAGCACGCGCAGCCTGTACATCGAGCCGGCCGCGGCGCCGTGGTGGCCCTCGCGGTGCACGGTGGTCGACGTGACGCCCCTCCTCCGCGAACTCCTACTCGCTGCCGTCGACCTCGAGGCCGAGTACGACGAGGCCGGCCGCGACGGGGCGATCGCCTCGCTCCTGCTGCACGAGATCGCCGCGCTGGCACCGCTCCCGCTGCACGTGCCGCTCCCCGCGGACCCGGAAGTGCGCGCCCTGTGCCGGGACTACCTCGCCGCGCCGGACGTCGCCGTCGACAACGCCACGTGGGCAGAGCGGTGCGGGCTCAGCGAGCGCGCCTTCACCGCCCGGTTCCGCGCCTCGACGGGGACGAGTCCCGCGGTGTGGCGGCGACGGGCGCGGCTGCTCGCCGCGCTGCCGGTCCTGCGCACCGCGACCGTGACGGAGACCGCGGGGCTGCTCGGCTATGCGACGCCCGCGGCGTTCACCGCGGCCTTCACCGCCGAGTTCGGGACGCCCCCGTCGCGGTTCCGAACCACATAGGGTCTCCCCCATGACCGAACCACTCCTGATCGAGCGCGACGGCCCCGTCGTCACCTGGACCCTGAACGATCCCGCGGCCCGCAACCCCGTCTCCGACGAGGCCATGATCGAGGCGATCGAGCGCGCCGTGGATGCGGTGAACCGCGACGACGAGGTGCGGGTCGCGATCCTCACCGGCGCCGGTTCGGCGTTCAGCTCCGGCGGCAACGTCAAGCACATGCGCGACAAGGAGGGCATGTTCGGCGGCACCGCGGCGCAGCAGCGGCAGGGCTATCGGCACGGCATCCAGCGCATCCCCCGCGCGCTGTACCACTGCGAGGTCCCGACGGTGGCGGCCGTGAACGGCCCGGCGATCGGCGCGGGCTGCGACCTCGCGATGATGTGCGACCTGCGGGTGGCGTCCACGAAGGCGGTCTTCGCCGAGAGCTTCGTCAAGGTGGGGCTCATCCCGGGGGACGGCGGTGCCTGGCTGCTGCCGCGCATCGTCGGCATGGCGCGGGCCACGGAGATGGCGCTCACCGGCGAGGCCGTCGATGCGGCGACCGCGCTGGACTGGGGCATGGTCTCGAGCGTCGTCGAGCCCGACGAGCTGCCCGCTGCCGCTCGGGCGCTCGCGGACCGGGTGGCCGCGAATCCGCCGCAGGCGCTGCGCATGACGAAGCGCCTGCTCCGCGAGGGCCAGCACCAGAGCCTCGACGCGCTGCTCGAGCTCTCGGCGGCCATGCAGACGATCGCGCACTCCACCGCGGATCACCACGAGGCCGTCGCCGCGATGCTCGACAAGCGGCCGCCGCGGTTCACCGGGAACTGACCTTCGCGGGAACCGATCCCGCACATTTCTAGAACACGTTATAGTCCGCGCATGGCGCAGGACTGGGACGCGACGGCGGACGTGGTAGTGGTCGGATTCGGCGGCGCGGGCGCGGCGGCGGCGCTGGCGGCCCGCGAGGCCGGGGCCGACGTGCTGGCGCTGGATCGGTATCTCGGCGGCGGCGCGACGAACCTGTCGGGCGGCATCGTCTACGCCGGCGGCGGCACCCGGATCCAGCGGGCGGCGGGCGTCGCCGACGACGTCGAGAACATGCTCGCCTACCTGCGCCTCGAGGTCGGCGATGCCGTATCGGAGGAGACGCTGCGGCGCTTCTGCGAGCAGTCGCCCGCGATGATCGACTGGCTGATGGACCACGGCGTGCCCTTCGACCCGTCACTGTGCCCGTTCAAGACGTCCTACCCCACCGACGACTACTACCTGTACTTCTCCGGCAGCGAGAACTCCGGCGGCTTCCGCGACGCGGCGGTGCCCCGGCAGCGCGGCCACCGCGCCCACGGCCCCGGCGTCTCGGGCAAGAAGCTCTACGGGCCACTCGCCGCATCGGCCGCGGCGCACGGCGTCCGCGTGCGCACCGGCACCCGCGCGACCGGCCTGATCCTCGAGGACGGGCGGGTGGTCGGCGTCGAGGCGCGGACGATCGAGAACGCGCCCGCCGCGGTCCGCCGACGGTTCGCCCTCCTCACCCGGATCTCGGCGAAACCCGGTGTCTACCATCAGGGCCTACGCGCGACGATGCAGCGCCTGCTGGACCGGATCGAACGCCGCCACGGCCGGCCGATCCGCATCCGCGCCCGCTCCGGCGTCGTCCTGAGCACCGGCGGGTTCATCGCCAACGGCGCGATGGTCGGCGAGCACGCGCCGGGCTACCCCTGGTCACAGGGCCTGCCGCTCGGCACCGCCGGCGACGACGGCAGCGGCATCCGGCTGGGCATCGCGGCGGGCGGCGCCACCGACCGCATGGACTCCCTCTCGAACTGGCGGTTCATCGCGCCGCCCAGCGGCTATCTCGGCGCGCTCGCCGTCGACGCGGAGGGGCGCCGGATGGTCGACGAGTCCCGGTACGGCGCCGCCCTGGGCGCCGCGATCGCGGACGCGCCGGGGCACCGCGCCTGGCTGCTCGTCGACGCCGATCTCGCGGCCCGGGTGCGGGAGCAGATCGGCGAGCAGACCGTGTGGTTCCAGCGGCTCCAGTTCGAACGCCTCCTCCGCATCGGCAGCGTCTCCGCGCCCACCGTCGAGGAGGCCGCGCGGCGCGCGGGGGTCGACCCCGCCGGGCTGCGGCGCACCGTCGACGCGCACAACGAGGCGATCGCGCAGGGCCGGCCGGACCCGTTCGGCAAGCCCGACGACCTCCGCCGGCCCGCAACCAGGGCCCCGTTCACCCTGCTCGACATCTCGTTCACCGACCGGATGACCTACCCCATGCCGATGCTCACGCTGGGCGGGCTGGTCGTCGACGAGGACTCCGGCGCGGTCCGCACCGACGCCGGCACCGCGATCCCGGGCCTGTTCGCCGCGGGCCGCACCGCCGTGGGGATCTGCTCGAACTCCTACGTCAGCGGCCTCTCGCTGGCCGACTGCATCTTCTCGGGCCGGCGCGCGGGCGCCGCCGCCGTCACGCCGTCCGCCGCGCTCGACGGGGCCTAGCGCCGCTCCCCGGCGGGCAGCGCCGGGGCCATCACCCACAGGACGCGGGCACCGTCGGGGCCCGCGACGAACGTGTGCGGCCGCCCCGGGTCGAAGGTCATGGCGTCCCCCGCGGCCAGGTCGACGCCGGGCTCCGGCGGGAACGCGAGCCGCAGTTCGCCGCGCTGCACCAGGACGAACGACACTTCGGCGGGGAGGGCGTAAGCCTCGTCGCCGCTCCCGCCACCGGGCTCGACGTCACTGAGCAACACCTGGACCCGCTGCTCCCCCGACGGGGTCAGCAGGAACTCCGCGAGGCCGTCGCCGCCGAAACGCACCTGCGGATAGGCGCCCGCGCGGACGATCGAGCCGGCGGCGCCACCGTCGAAGAGCGATCCGACGGGGACCTCCAGGGCCTCGCACCACCGGACCAGCACCGCCATCGACGGTGCCGCCAGGCCCCGCTCCACCTTGGACAGATAGCCCTTGGTGACGCCGATGCGCTCCGCGACGTCCGCGAGCGTCAGGCGGCGGGCCCGGCGTGCCGCCTTCAGCGCGGCGCCCACCTGATCCGGCACGGCGAGAACGTCATCCGCCCGCACAGCAATGGCATCCAACAGATGTTTCCTTTCAGGAAACTCGAGTTGACAAGTCGGTCGACGTCCCACACTATGTGATCCGGCCCACAAAAGCAGCCCCTGCGAGAGGATCCATCCGTGTCTGACGAAACCCAGCGCCCTTCTCAGCCCCGCGGACCGGTGGATGCGAGCCTCATCCCCCGCTACTGCGGGCCGGAGACCTTCGCCCGCCTGCCCCGCCTCGACGAGGTCGACGGTGCCGCCGTCGCCGTCCTCGGGATCCCCTTCGACTCGGGCGTGAGCTACCGCCCCGGCGCGCGGTTCGGCCCCGGCCACATCCGGGCCTCGTCGAAGCTGCTGCGGCCCTACAACCCCGCGCTGGACGTCTCGCCCTTCGCGGTGCACCAGGTGGCCGACGCGGGCGATCTCGCGGTGAACCCGTTCGACATCGTCGAGGCGCTGGGGACCGTCGAGGCCGAGATCACGCGCCTGCGCGGAGGCGGGTCCAAGGTGCTCACCCTCGGCGGCGATCACACCCTCGCGCTGCCGATCCTGCGCGCCGTCGCCGCCGACCGCGGCCCCGTCGCCGTGCTGCACTTCGACGCGCATCTCGACACCTGGGACACCTACTTCGGCGCCCCGTACACGCACGGCACCCCGTTCCGGCGGGCCAGCGAGGAAGGCCTGATCGACCTCGAACGCTCGATGCACATCGGCATCCGCGGCCCGCTCTACGGCGAGCAGGACCTCACCGCCGACGGCGTGCTCGGCTTCCAGGTGGTGCGCTCCGACGACTACGAGAACGACGGCCTGGCCAGCGTGATCGAGCGCATGCGTCGGCGCCTCGCCGGGCCCGACGGTGCCGGCGGCCCCGTCTACGTCTCCGTCGACATCGACGTGCTGGACCCCGCGCACGCGCCCGGCACCGGCACCCCCGAGGCCGGCGGCATGACGAGCCGCGAGCTGCTGAACACGCTCCGCGCCCTGGTCGGCACGGACGTGGTGGGCGCGGATGTCGTCGAGGTCGCGCCGCCCTACGACCACGCCGAACTGACGGGCGTCGCCGCCGCCCACGTGGCGTACGAGCTGCTGTCCGTGCTCGCGGTGAACGCCCGATGAGCACCTTCACCGAGAGTCTCCTCGCCCGCAAGTCCGTCGATCGCATCCTCGCCGACAGCGCCGCCGCGCACGAGGGCCCGCAACTCAAGCGCTCGATGGGACTCGGCCACCTCACCGCCCTGTCGATCGGCGCCTCGCTCGGCACCGGCATCTTCGTCATCCTCGGCGAGGCGACGCCCAAGGCGGGGCCCGCCGTCATCGTCGCCTTCATCCTGGCGGCGGTCACGGCGCTGTTCTCCGCGCTCTCGTACGCCGAGATGGCGGGCACCATCCCCGTCTCCGGCAGCTCGTACTCCTACGCCTACGCCACCATCGGCGAGCTCTTCGCGTGGGTCTGCGGCTGGTGCCTGCTCCTCGAGTACGGCGTCTCCGTGGCCGCCGTCGCCGTCGGGTGGGGCCAGTACATCAACGAGCTCCTGCGCACCCTCTTCGACATCGAGCTGCCGACCGCGATCGCCGCACCCCCGGGCGACGGCGGCATCGTCAACATCCCGAGCATGGTGATCGTCGCCCTCGCCTGCCTCGTGCTCGTCGGCGGCGCGACCGAGAGCGCTCGCCTGAACACGGCGATGGTCGTCCTCAAGGTGTGCGTCCTGGTCTTCTTCTGCGCCATCGCCTTCACCGCCTTCAAGTCCGGCAATCTCAGCCCGTTCATGCCCTTCGGCGTCGACGGGATGACCGCCGCGGCGGCGATGGTCTTCTTCTCCTACATCGGATTCGACGCGGCCTCGACCGCGGGCAACGAGGCGAAGAACCCCACCCGCGACCTGCCGCGCGCGATCATCCTCTCGCTCGGCATCATCACCGTGCTCTACTGCCTCGTCGCGCTCGCGGCGGTCGGCGCGATGCCCTGGCAGGAGTTCGGCGGAACCGAGGCGTCCCTCGCGAAGATCCTCACGGACGTCACGGGCCAGACCTGGCCCGCGGTGATCCTCTCCATCGGCGCGGTGATCGCGATCGCCAGCGTGGTGCTCGCCGTCATGTACGGGCAGACCCGCATCCTCTACACGATGGGAAGCGACGGCCTGGTCCCTCGCGTCTTCGCCAAGGTCAACCCCCGCACCTTCGTGCCGGTCCGCAACATCGTGATCGTGAGCGTGATCATCGCCGTGCTCGCGGGCTTCGTCCCCCTCGGCGAACTCGCGAACGCCACGTCGATCGGCTCGCTGTTCGCGTTCGCGCTGGTCAACGTCGGTGTGATCCTGCTGCGCATCAACCGCCCCGATCTGCCTCGCAGCTTCAAGACGCCCCTGTTCCCCCTGATCCCGGTGCTCGGCATCGGCTTCTGCATCTACCTCATGCTCCAGCTCGAGGTGCAGACCTGGATCGCCTTCGCCGTCTGGTCCGCGGTGGGCCTCGCGGTGTACTTCGCCTACGGCTACCAGCACTCACGGCTGCGGCAGGACGTCGACCTCGCGAAGGACGCGCGATGACGGTCACCGTCGGGATGTTCCAGGGGCCGGAGGGCCTCGGTCCGGAGCCCGACGTCGCGCGGAACCTGGCGGCGATCGACGGCGCCGCCGCCCGCGCGGCCGCCGCGGGAGCCCAGATCCTGGTCACGCCCGAGATGTCGGTGACCGGCTACGACATCGGAACGGCCGCACGAGCCCTCGCCCGCCCGCGCGGCGGCGAATACCACGCGGCGATCGCGGGCATCGCCGGCCGGCACGGCGTCGCGATCGTCGCCGGCTACCCGGAGCTCGACGACGGCACCGTCTTCAACGCCGTCACCGTCGTCGCGCCCGACGGCGCCGAGCTCGCGCACTACCGCAAGACGCACCTGTTCGGCGAGCTCGACCGCGCGATGTTCGCGCCGGGCGGCGAGCTGCCCGTGCAGTTCGACCTCGGCGGCCTGCGGTGCGGGCTCCTCATCTGCTACGACGTGGAGTTCCCCGAAGCCGTACGCGCCCAGGCGGACGCGGGCGCCGACCTGCTCCTGATCCCCACGGGACTGATGGAGCCGTTCGGCCGCATCGCGGAACAGGTCGTGCCCGTCCGCGCCTTCGAGAGCCAGCTGTACATCGCCTACACCAACCACTGCGGCCGCGAGACCTCCCTCGAGTACTGCGGCCTGAGCACCGCCGCGGGACCCGACGGCGACGTCGTGGCCCGGGCCGGGCGCGACGAGGAACTGCTCGTCTTCACCGCCGACCTCGAAGCGCTGCGCGCGGCGCGGATCGCCAACACCTACCTGCGCGACCGGCGTACCGACCTGTACTGAGCCCCGCCACCCCAGGAGCCCACATGACCCAGCCCGCCATGCCCGCCCACGAACCGTCCGCCTCCGACGCTCCCCTGACGATGTTCGGGCCCGACTTCCCCTTCGCCTACGACGACTGGGTCGCGCACCCCGACGGCCTGGGTACGGTGCCCGACGAGGTGCGCGGCACCGAGGTCGCCGTCATCGGTGCTGGGCTCGCCGGGCTGACCGCCGCCTACGAGCTGGCCAGGCTCGGACTGAAACCCGTGGTCTACGAGGCCGATCGGATCGGCGGGCGGATGCGCAGCGAGCGCTTCGACGGCTACGCCGACGACCTCGTCGCGGAGATGGGCGCCATGCGCTTCCCGCCGTCGTCGACCACGCTGCAGCACTACCTCGACCTCGCGGGTCTGGAGACCGAGGCCTTCCCCAACCCCCTCGCCGAGGCGACGCCGAGCACCGTCATCGACCTCAAGGGCCGCAGCCACTACGCCCGCACCACCGCCGATCTCCCGCCCGAGTTCGCCGAGGTCGCCCGCGCCTGGGACGCGACGCTCGCCGACTACGCCGACGCCGCCGAGCTGCAGGACGCGATCCGCGCGCGCGACGTCCCGCGCATCCGCGCCGTGTGGTCGCGCCTGGTGGAGGAACTCGACGACCAGACCTTCTACGGCTTCCTCACCGCCTCCAAGCACTTCCGCTCGTTCGCGCACCGGGAGCTGTTCGGGCAGGTCGGATTCGGCACGGGCGGCTGGGACACCGACTACCCCAACTCGATGCTGGAGATCCTCCGCGTCACCTGCACCGCGGCCGACGACCACCACCGCGGCATCGTCGGCGGCGCGGACCGGCTGCCGAAGCACCTGTGGGAGAGCCCGTTCGACGGTGCGCGGTCCGTCCGGGACCTCAACGACGGCGCGCACCGTCCCGCGGTCACCGCGATCCGGCGCACCGCCGGCCCCGGCGGCGCCCCGGCGTACACCCTGACCGACGCGGCGGGCGAGACCCGCACCTTCCCGGCGGCGGTCTTCACCGGCCAGGCGTGGATGCTGCTCAACACGATCGACTGCGACGACGACCTACTGCCGATCGACCACTGGACCGCGGTGGAGCGCACCCACTACATGGGCAGCTCCAAGGTCTTCGCCCTGGTGGACCGCCCCTTCTGGCGCGACGTCGACCCGGCGACGGGCCGCGACACGATGTCCATGACACTCACCGACCGCATGAGCCGCGGCACCTACCTCCTGGACCACGGGCCCGACCGGCCCGGCGTGATCTGCCTGTCCTACACCTGGTCCGACGACTCGCTCAAGGTCCTGCCGCTGGACGTGAACGCGCGGCTGGACCTCATGCTCAAGTCGCTCGGCGAGATCTACCCCGGCGTCGACATCCGCAGCCACATCATCGCCACCCCCAAGACGGTCTCGTGGGAGACGGAGCGGTACTTCATGGGCGCCTTCAAGGCGAACCTGCCCGGGCACTACCGCTACCAGGAGCGGCTGTACACCCACTTCATGCAGGAGACCCTCGACCCGCGGCACCGCGGCTTCTTCCTGGCCGGCGACGACATCTCGTGGACCGCCGGGTGGGCCGAGGGCGCGCTGCAGACGGCGCTCAACGCGGTCTGGGGCGTCGTGCACCACCTCGGCGGGGGTACGGCGGAGACCAACCCCGGGCCGGGCGACGTCTTCGCCGACATCGCCCCGGTCCGGCTCGGCGACGAGCGGGGCGCGCGCGCCTGAGGTCGGTCGCGAGATCGGTCGGCGCGGTCAGTCGCGGCGCAGCGCGGTCACCACGCCCCCGTCGGCGGGGATCATGGTGACGTTGCGGTGCCGCGGCTGCTCGGCGGGCGCGTCGGTCATCGCCAGATCGACGCGCAGCAGGATCTGCGTGATCACCGCCCGCAACTCGGCCATCGCCAGGCCGGCGCCGAGGCAACGGCGGGTGCCGCCGCCGAAGGGCATCAGCTTCTGCGGCGAGGGCTTCACGCCGAGGAAGCGGTCGGGGTCGAAGGCGTAGGGCCGCGGGTACAGGTCCTCGCGGTGGTGCAGAAGCAGGATCGAGACCAGCGCGATCACGCCGCGCTCCACGACGTACGGCCCGAACCGCCAGTCCGACAGCAGTTCCCGCGCGACGACCGGTACCACCGGGCGGTTGCGCATCGATTCGTTGATGAGCGCCTCGATGTACGCGTCGTCGCCGGAGCGGGCGGCCTCCACGGAGCGGCGGTACACCTCGGGGTTGCGGGTGAGCCGTTCGAAGGTCCACGCCACCGAGTTCGAGGTCGTCTCGTGCCCGGCGAGGACCAGCGTGAGCAGCTCGTCGCGGATCTCGCTGTCCGCCAGGGGCGCACCGTCGTCGCCGCGGGCCGCCATGAGCACGGTGAGGATGTCCGAGCGGCCGGCCCCGTCGGGGCCGTCGGCACCCTCGCGCCGCCGCTCGGCGATCACGGCGTAGATGGCGCGGTCGAGCGGACGCAGGATCATCTTCAACACGCCCCGCGGCTCGGGGCTGCGCGCGTTCACCAACTGCACGGCGGTCGCGAGCGGGTGCGTCGAGAGCTGCAGCAGCCGGATCATCGACGTGCGGACCCCACTCTCGGCGGCGGTGGCACCCGCCTCGTCCTCGATCCCGAAGACGGCCGACATGATGACGTCGAGCGTGATCTGCTGGCCGATGTCCGCCAGGGCCACCGGCTCGCCCGTCGGCCACTCGTCGATGCGGTGCGCGGTGGCGGCGTCGATCCGCCGCTGGTACTCGGTGACCGCCCGGCCGTGGAACTGCGGCAGTAGCAGTCCGCGCTGCTGCTTGTGCCGCGCGCCGAGCGCCGTGAGCACCGAGTCCGGGCCCACGATGGGCCGCAGCGGCGAGAAGCGGGTGGCGGACGGCGCCTCGTCGGGCCGCGACATCAGCGAGGCGACGTGCGCGGGGTTCGACACGATCACGATCTGCCCGGGGCCGCCGGCGAACTCGGACCGGAAGACGTCGCCGTACCGCTCCGCGGCGCGGAAGGTCACATCGCCCTCGCGCAGCGTGTAGCTGAGGGAGGCCCGGAGCGGGCCCATCGGGAGCGACGGGGCGGCGCGCAGGGCAGCGGCTTCCCCGGCGCCGACGGGACCCGCCTCGGCGGCGTTGCGGCCGTCGAGGCCCGGGCGCGCGGGATCGCGCAGGTGCCATTCGGGCTCGGGGATGGACAGGGTGCGCGCGACGGTGCCGCCGAGCCCGGTGCCGATACCGGTCCGGAAGGCTCGTGTGATCGTGGTCATGGCGTCCTCCTACGTCGATTGTGCACGCCGAACGCGGCGCGCGGGCGGGCCGTCGGGATCGTCAGGGAACGACGGTGCCCCCGGGGCCGGTCCGGCGATCCCGGGCGGCCATCGCGCGGTGGATGTCGCGCGCGCCGAAGTCGAGGCCGTCGCGATCGTGGGTGAGCCACAGGATCGCGAGGACGAACGCTGCCAGGACGAGAACGGTGATCATGGCCTTCTCCTTCTCCGGTGCCCGGTCGGTGTTCCGGGTCGCCTTCGACGCTACGAACCCGATCCGCGCAGGTCAGCGTGCCCAGGAAGGAAATCCGGGTCCGCCCGGAGGCGGGCGCGCGGATCCGCCCCAGGGTGGGCGACCGGGCGGCCCCGCGCGGCTACGATGCACACCATGCGCTGGCTGCGGTGGTTGGAGGCGCGGTACCGGCGGGACTTCGAGTTGCTCGGCTACGAGTACCCGCCGTACTACATGATGATCACCGAGGCGGCGATGCTCGCGCTGGTCGTCGAGGCCGCGGTCCCCCGCTACCTCGCGGGGCCGCAGGGTGCGCAGTGGGGGTTCCTCACCGCGGCCGTCGTGCTGTCGCTCGTGCACACCGCGGCGAGTCTCCTGCGCAAGGGCAGCGTCTCCCTCACCGCGCACTCGATCGCCGTCCTGACCGCCTCCGCGCTGTTCTGGTGCGCGCCCACGCCGTTCGACGTGGTGCCGCTCATCGTGATCCTCGGCATCACCCAGGTCGCGGCCGTGACGCCCTTGCGGGTGACGGTGGCGCACCTCGTGGCCTACTTGGCCGTGGTGATCACCGCGGGCCTGCTCGGCGCGATCCACCAGGCCTGGCTCATCGCGCTCACCGTCTGCTTCGGCGCCGCCGTCGGGCAGCTGCTGCAGAACCAACTGCTACTGCTCCGCGCCGAGCGCGACGCCCACGCGTCGCGGATCGCCCTGGATCGCGCGACCATCGCGGGCGAGGTGCACGACGTGGTGGCGCACTCGCTGGCCGTGGTGCTGCTCAACGTGACCGCAGCCCGTCGGGCACTCGAATCCGGCGACGACCGGGACGAGGCCGTCGACGCCCTCCGGGACGCCGAGACCCAGGGCCGCTCCGCGATGAAGGACATCCGCACCACCATCGAGCTGCTGCGCACCGACGGGGCCGGATCGGCCCAGCCCGGTCTCACGGACGTCCCCGAACTCGTCGCGTCGTTCGAGCGCGCCGGCCTCGCCGTGGACCTGGAGCACCGGGCACCGTCGACCGAGCTCACCGCGAGCGCGGGGCTCGCGGCCTTCCGGGTGGTGCAGGAATCGCTCGCCAACGCCGTGAAACATGCGCCGGGCGCGCAGGTCTCCGTCCGCGTCGGGCCGGGACCGGCCGGCCGGCTCGGCGTCCGGGTCTCGTGCCCCGTGCCCGACGGTGCCCGGCGCGCCCCCGGGGGATCCGGGCTGACGGGCATGCGGGCGCGCGTGGAGAGCGCGGGCGGCACGCTCAGCGCCGGCCCCGTCGACGGCACCTGGCTGGTGGACGCATCCTTCCCGACCGGGACCGGTTCCGGCGCAACCGATTCGATCGAAGGAGAACGACCGTGACCGACCGACCGATCCGACTGCTCCTCGTGGACGACCAGGACCTCGTGCGCCTCGGGCTGCGCCGGATCCTGCGCCGCCGCGACGGGTTCGAGGTGGTCGGCGAGTGCGCCGACGGCGACGAGGTGACCGCGGCCGTCGCCGCGGCCGCACCGGACGTGGTGCTCATGGACCTGCGGATGAAGCGGGTCAGCGGGATGGAGGCGACCCGGCGCCTCACCGCGTCCGCGGGCGCGCCACCGGTGCTGGTGCTCACCACCTTCCGCGACGACGACCTGCTCTCCGAGGCCCTTCGCGCGGGCGCGTCCGGATTCGTCTTGAAGGACTCGCCCGCGGAGGAGCTGATCCGCGCGGTGCGGCTCGTCGCCGGCGGCGAGGCGGTGCTCGACCCCGCGGTCACCGGCCGCGTGCTCGAGACCTACCGCACCGCCGCACCGGCGCCGGCGGCACCATCGGGCGAGGCGACGCGCCTGACGTCCCGCGAGGTGGACGTGCTCGAGCTCGTCGGCCGCGGGCTGTCCAACGACGACATCGCCGCCGAACTGGTGATCTCGATCGTCACCGTGAAGAGCCACATCGGCTCGATCTTCACCAAGCTCGGCGTGCGCAACCGCGCGGAAGCGATAGTTTTCGCGTTCGATCACGGAATCGTCCGGCCCGGCGGCTGACGGCCCGGCGCCTGACGCGCTAGAACGGGTGGAGAGTGCTTACTGCCGCTCGATGAAGACCGGCTTCTCCTTGTTGGCGGCCGCGGTGCGGGCGATCACGTGGTTCTTGCCGCGGATGAGGCCCAGCTGCAGGGCCTGCTCGACGGGGAAGGACAGGCGCGAGCCGCTGTACCAGGTGTTCTCGAACAGCGCCTTCGACGCGGCCACCGCGTCGGGCGAGCGCTCCTTGAGCTTCTCCACCAGCTCCAGGGCGTCCTTCATCGGGTCGGCGGACACACCGGTCACGATGCCCCAGTCCAGCGCCTGCTTCGCGGAGAACATCTCGCCGGTCATGGTGAGGCGCTTGGCGACGTCGATGGTGGTGAGCTGCGCGATGGACGCCGAGATCGACATGTCGGGGATGAGGCCCCACTTGGCCTCGAGGATGGAGAAGTCCGCCTCGCTGGAGGCGTAGCGGAAGTCCGCGCCGAGCGCGATCTGCAGGCCGCCGCCGTAGCAGTGGCCGTGCACCACGGCGATGACCGGCGCGGGCACGCTGCGCCACGCCCAGCCGGCGGCCTGGAAGTTGTTGGCGGCCGAGATGCGCTTGGGCACGAAGTTCATGAGCAGGCGGCGCTGCTCCTTGCCCGCGGACGCGAAATCGAGGCCGGAACTGAACGAGCTGCCCTCGCCGGAGAGGATCACGGCACGCAGCGAGCGGTCGTTCTTCGCGCGGTCGGCGGCCTTCGCGAGGTCGTCGATCATGTCCAGGGTGAGGCCGTTGTGCTTCTCGGGCCGGTTGATCCGCACATGGGCGACCTCGTCGCGCACCTCGTAGTCGATGTTCGACATCCGCTTCTCCTCGTTTCGCCTCGCCTTGGCCGTCTTCTGCAACCCTAGCCGCCGCGTCGGTCCCCGTATGGGAAGGCACGGCTGAAGTAAAGTGGCGCTCATGGCGGTCACGTTGCACATCACGGGGGAACCCGAGTCGGACGCGGTGCTCTCGGAGCATCCGTTCGCGCTGCTCGCAGGCATGCTTCTCGATCAGCAGTTCCCGATGGAACGCGCGTTCGCGGGCCCGTGGAAGGTCCTCGACAGGTTCGGCAGTATCGACCCGCGCGACATCGCGGTCGCGGACCCGGTCCGGTTCGAGGAACTGTGCACCACGCCGCCCGCGATCCACCGGTACGGCCGTGCCATGGCCGCGCGCCTGCAGACCCTCGCCCAGATCGTCGTCGACGAGTACGACGGGCACGCCGAGCGGATCTGGACGGAGGCCGCGTCCGGCGCCGATCTGGTGAAACGGATCGAGGCGCTCCCCGGCTTCGGCGCACAGAAGGCGAAGATCTTCGCCGCGCTCGTCGGCAAGCAGCTCGGCGTGAAGCCGCGCGGCTGGGCGACGGCGGTCGGCGACTACGGCAAGGCCGGCTACCGGTCCGTCGCCGACGTCGTCGACGGCGAGTCCCTCCAGAAGGTGCGAGCCCACAAGAAGGAGATGAAGGCGGCGGCGAAGAAGGCGGGCGCATGACCGGCCCCGGCCCGTACGGCGACCAGAACCCGAATCAGCCCGGGCAGGCCTACTCGCAGGCGATCCCGCTCCCGAACCCGCCGCGCGGCCCCGCCGCACCGGGCCAGGTGCCCGGCGGCCCTCCCCCGACCCCGCCGCAGAAGCCGAACTCGAGCCGCAACGTGATCCTGGCCCTCGTCGCCGTCGCGTCCGTCGTCGCGCTCATCGCCGCCATCGTGGTGGCCGCCCTGCTGAGCGACTCCAACGGCGCCGATCCGGGCAAGGACACCGCCTCGGCGACGACCGGAGCGGGCGCGGTCTTCCGCATCAACGACTGCCTCTACGACGTACCGGAGGCGCCGAAGGTCGGCAACTGCGACGACGGCGGCTCGCCGTACAAGGTCACGCAGGTGATGCCCGCCGGGCAGAAGTGCCGCGCCGAGCAGACCTCGATCGCGAGGGGCCTCTGGTACTGCCTCACGCCCAATCTCAACGTCAACTACTGCTACACGGCCCCGGTGCCGGGCACGTGGATCAAGGCGGCCGGGCAGTGCGGCGCGCCGGGCACGATCACCGTGGTCTCGGTGGTGGGCGGCCTCAAGGACTCCGGACGCTGCTCGGGCGAGTGGGACCGCAGCTACTTCTTCGACGACCCCGTCTACACGATCTGCGCGAAGTCCTACACGTAGTCGCGCCGCGTTCCGATGCCCCGGCGGAATCGGGCGGCACCGTCGTTGAACTAGGCTGGTCGCGTGCCCGTCACCATGCCCCACGACCTTCCAGCCCGGGCCGTCCTGGCCGCGGAGCAGGTCTTCGTCATGTCCGACGACCGCGCGGGGCATCAGGACATCCGCCCCATGCGCATCGCCATCCTCAACCTGATGCCGATGAAAGTCACCACCGAGACGCAGCTGCTGCGCCTGCTCAGCAACAGCCCGCTGCAGATCGAGTTGACCCTGCTGCGCATGGCCAGCCACGTCTCGCGGACCACCGCGTCGGAGCACCTCGACTCGTTCTACTCCACGTTCGACGACGTGGCCGAGCAGCACTTCGACGGCCTCATCATCACCGGGGCGCCGGTCGAGCGGCTCGACT
Source organism: Tsukamurella hominis (assembly GCF_965137015.1). Lineage (NCBI taxonomy): Bacteria > Bacillati > Actinomycetota > Actinomycetes > Mycobacteriales > Tsukamurellaceae > Tsukamurella > Tsukamurella hominis. Next base: position 111,561 of record NZ_CBCRZG010000011.1, read on the forward strand.
TCGAGGCCGTCGACTACTGGCCGGAGATGACCCGGATCCTCGACTGGACGCGGACCAACGTGCAGTCGACCCTGCACGTCTGCTGGGGCGCCCAGGCAGCGCTGTACCACCACTACGGCGTCGGCAAACACGAACTGCCGCAGAAGCTCTCCGGCGTCTACCCGCACCGGCTCACCGACGCGCGGTCGCCGGTCGTGACGGGCTTCGACGACGAGTTCCTGGCCCCGCACTCGCGGCACACCGACGTCGACGCGGCCGACGTCACCGCGACCGGTGACGTCGACGTGCTGGCCGTCAGCGAGGAGGCGGGCGTGTACCTCGCGGCCAGCCGGGACGGTCGCCAGGTCTACGTCACGGGCCACCCGGAGTACGACGCGGACACCCTCGCCCGCGAGTACGCGCGGGACAGCGAACAGGGCCTGCCCGTCGCGCCGCCCGCGCACTACTTCCCGGAGGACGATCCCGCGCAGCTCCCGCGCAACCGCTGGCGCGGCCACGGGAACCTGCTCTACAGCAACTGGCTGAACTACTGCGTCTACCAGGAGACGCCGTTCGACCCGGACGGCGCGTAGCCGCTCAGGCCTGCTCGGTCGCCGCGCCGTCGTCCGGCGCCGGCGCCTCGGGCCCGTGCGCGGCCGACTCGGCCTGCACCTCCGACGCCTCCGCCTCGACGACGGGGACGACGACGACCGTCGGCGGCATGACCGCGGGCGGCACGGCGACCGCGGGCGGCGCGGCGACCGCGGGCGGCGCGGCCACCACCCGGGCGGGACGCGGCCGGGTCGGCTGGGCCGCCTTCGCGACCTCGCTCGCGGTGCGCAGCGCGAATTTCGGCAGACTCGACAGCAGATCCGTGACCGGCTCGGCGACGGTGTTCGCGGCACCGACCACGGTCTCGATGTCGCCCAGTCTCTGACCCATCGCGGCGATCGTCGGCGTGAGCTTGTTCATCGCCTCGGTCACCTCCGCGAGCTTCTGCACCACGCCGTCCTCGGCGGTGAAGGCGTCGACGATGCCGCCCTCGCGGGTGGCCCGGTCGAGCGGACCGTCGGGCCGGATCACGCGGTCGACCGGCCCGCCCTCGTCGAACAGGTCCGCCACCCGGTCGGCCGCGCCGCCGGGGCCCACCACGCGATGGATCGCCCCGTCGTCGCTGAGCAGGTCGGAGACGCGGTGCACGATGTGCGGAACGCGCTGCGCGGCGGTGATCAGGTTCTCGTGCCGGGTGCCGTCGCCCGAACCGGGATCGACCTTGTCGGCGGCCATCGCCACGACGTCCCGCGCGACACCGACCGACGTCTCGGCGGCGGCGAGGCCCAGGCCCGCCGCGGCCAGCCCGACCCGGGCAGGGGCGAGCAGTGCTTTCGGAAACTCCATGGATCCAGCGTAGCGCCGATCCGCGATGGCGGAATCGGGAGAATCCCTGAGGTCAGACGCCGGGCGTGGGGCTCACGACGTACGTCACGTCACCGTCGTTCGCCGAGATCCCGACGGTGAAGCCGTGGCCGCGGTAGACCGCGCCGATGCGGCCGGCGTCGAGCGGCACGTCGGGCGCGACGGAGACCAGGCCCGCCGCGAGCAGTGCGCGGGCCGCGGCCACCGTGTCGCGCCCCTCGACGGTGACCCGCCACATCGCGTGCCCGACCTCGATGGTCTCGACCTTCCGGATCTCGCCGACCACCGGGACCTGCTGCGCCGGGAAGCCCGCGGGCAGCGCGACGGGGCCCGCGGCGGGGCCGCCGCAGCCGGCGAGCATACCGGCTCCGAGGAGTCCGGAGACGACGAAGGCGGCGCCGGTGCCGGCGCCGCCTCGATTCGTGCGATCCATGCGGGTCAGAGCGAGATCTTGCCCTCGGCGATCGCGCGGATCAGCTGCTTCTCGCGGCGCGCCCGCTTGAAGCGCGAGCCGATGACGAGGGCGGCCAGCACGGCGACACCGGCCGCGGCGGCCAGCACCGGCGGCTTCGTCACGGTGGCCACCACCGACTGCTGCGCCTGCTCGGCGAGCTTGCGCGGATCCGCGCGCTCCCCCAGCTGGTCCAGCGTCGCCGCCAGCTGCTCCCGGGCGCGCTCGATGTCGCGCTCGATGCTCTCGGTGTCACGTGCCACTTCGCTCTTCCTCCGGGTCAGCCCGCCTGCAGATACTTCCCCGACTCTAGACCAGCGGCCGCCGCCGCACCGCTCTGCGGGGCCCGGTGGCCGGAATCCGGCTCCGCCGGAAGGGCGAACGTGGCCTGGACCTGCAGCCATTGCGCCAGGAGCTGGCAGCCGGTCAGCTCGTAGTCCTCGTGCCGCAGGCGCGCCAGCGGCTCGGTGGCGTACGCGGTGTGGCGGTTACCGCGCAGGTTGTAGTCGCGGCCGCGGTACTGCACGCGCGGGAGGTAGCCGAGGATCTCCCGCCCGGCGGTGCGCAGCCGGTCCACGTCCCGCCGCCACTGCCGGGAGCCGAACGCCGTGCGCGTGGCGTTCTGGAAGCGGTGCCCGAGGTACTCCCCCGCGGCGCGCGGCGCCCACGTCGCCAGGTCGCGCAGGGCCAGGTACGCGGTGGCGTCCGCGATGTCGCGGACGAACGAGTCGACGCTGGCGTTGCAGATCACGTCCTGCGGATGGGAGATCCAGTGCAGCGGCACCCCGTCGGGCACCGACGGTCCGTCGCCCGCGACACCGGAGCCGCACAGGGCCGGGTCGCTGCCGTGCGGGCGCTCCGGGTCGGAGATCAGCCCGGCGGCGAGGACGTGCGGCGCGAGCACGGGACCGTCGGCCATCGCGCCCAGAACGCGGCGGACCACGGTGCAGCCCTGCGAGTAGCCGATGAGCATGACGGGGCCGTCGGCCTCGGCGATCGCGGTCAGCAGGCGCTCCACGCCGATCGCCACAGACTCCGCGAAGGAGATGCCGTCGCGCGCCGGCACCGGCCCGTAGGACGCGGGGTAGCCCACCCACCGGGAGGCGAAGCGCGCATCCAGCTCGGCCACCACGTGGCTGAGCATGCCGGTGACCTCGGTGCGGGGATCGTCGATCCAGGATTCGCCCGTGCCCCCGACGGCGAGCACGGTGATCCGGGCCCGGCCGGCGTCCGCCGGTCGCCGGGCCGCCCTGCTGTGGACGGTCAGCGTGTTCATGCGGCAACTCTTGCGCCCGCGGATGAGAACGAGCTGAAATCCATGTTAAGAAAGCGGTGATGTGTCCGAGCTAACAGCGGGGTCAGCTCTGACAGGTGGGGCACCAGTACAGGTTTCGCGCCTCCATCACCTCGGTCCGCACCGGTGTGCCGCACACGCGGCACGGTTCACCGGTGCGCCGGTAGACGTAGGTGCGGGGCCGGTCCTCCGCGTACGACGGTGCGCCGTGGTCGTGTTCGGGCCGGACGACGTGCATCCGGCCGCGCTCGACGCCGATCGGCATGAGGGCCACCAGGTCGGCCCAGATCCCGTCGAACTCCTCGCGGGAGACGTCCCGGCCCTCGCGGTGCGGGTCGATCCCGGCGCGGAACAGGACCTCCGCACGGTAGACGTTGCCGACGCCCGCCATCACCTTCTGGTCCATGAGCAGCGCGCCGACGGGCCGCCGCGACCGCTCGATGCGCCGCCACGCGTCGTCCGGGTCGGAATCGGGCCGCAGCGGGTCGGGGCCGAGCCGGGCGAGGACACCGTCGACCTGCTCCTCGGTGACGACCTCGCACGCGGTGGGGCCGCGCAGGTCGGTGCCGCCACGCGGCCCGACGATGCGGTACCGCACCTGCCCGATGGGAGGTGGCGCACCGTCGGACACCCCGAAGTCCGTGAATGCCCCGTACAGGCCGAGGTGCACGTGCACGATCAGCCCGCCGTCGTAGCGGTGCCACAGGTGCTTGCCCCACGATTCGGCGCGCTCGAAGACGCGGCCGTCGAGGCGCTTCGCCTCCGGGGCGAACCGCCCCTGGGGGCTGGAGACGCGGACGCCCTCGCCCGCGAACAATGCGTCGTGGGCGAGGGCGAGCCGGTGGAGGGTGTGCCCCTCAGGCACTGACGCCTCCGGCGTGGTCGGGCATAGTCGGGGCGGTCCGGGCCGGTCAGGCCTCGGGCGCGCCGGGGACGGCGGGCGCGACGCCGGTGCGCTCGTACTCCGCCAGGATGTCGATGCGGCGCTGGTGGCGCTCCTCGTCCGACCACGGGGTCGCGAGGAAGGCGTCGACGATGGCGAGAGCCTCGTCGGCGGTGTGCATGCGGCCGCCGATGCCGATGAGCTGCGCGTTGTTGTGCTGGCGCGCGAGCTGCGCGGTCTCGACGCTCCACGCGAGGGCGCAGCGGGCGCCGGGCACCTTGTTCGCCGCGATCTGCTCGCCGTTGCCGCTGCCGCCGAGCACGATTCCGAGGCTGCCCGGGTCGGCCACGACGCGCTTCGCGGCGTCGATGCAGAACGCGGGGTAGTCGTCGAGGGCGTCGTAGGTGTGAGCGCCGCAGTCGACGACCTCGTGGCCGGAGGCCGTCAGGTGCCGAGCGATCTGGGACTTCAGTTCGAATCCGGCGTGGTCGCCGCCGAGGTAAACGCGCATGAATACAAGTCTGACACGCGCCGCGCGCGCATCCGAAGGCGGCACAGCCTACATTCGATGGCATGGATGACAGCACCGAGCAGACACCGGGCCGGGAGCCGCAGGGCGACTCCTCCCCCACCGAGTCCGCCCGCACCGGGGCCTTCAGCTCCGAACCGGACGAATCGACGATGCCGAGCACGGGCTTCTTCCCCGTGGTGCAGCCCGAGGAGCCGGCCGCGACTCCGTCCGACGCGGCGACCTCCGCGATCCCCGCCGCGGACTTCCCGACCGAGCGGCACCACTCCGGCGGGCACCACGCGCTGCCCGAGCTGGGCGCGCACGATCCGTCCGTCACCGCGGGCCTGGGCGCCCAGGCGCCCTCGCACGGCGGTCCGCAGTTCGGCCCGGGCCACTTCCCGGGCGCCCACTTCCCCGGCGGCCACCTCCCCGGCGGACCGGGCGGGCCCGTCGCGGCGGCGCCGCAGCCTCCGGCCTACGCGGGGGCACCGCGCCGCCACCCCTGGGAGATCCCGCTGCTGGTGATCGTGATCCTGGTGACCCTGCTGATCTACGGGGGCGCGCTGATCCTGGCCGCGTTCGGCGTGGTGAACGAGTACCTGCTGCTGGCGCTGGTCGTGCCGGTCCTGCTGTGGCTCGGTCGAGGCCTGACGTGGGCGTCGCCCCGTGTCCAGGGCGTGCAGATGACGCCCACGCAGTTCCCCGAGGGCTACCGCATGGTGCGCGAGGCCGCGGCGCGGTACGGCATGCGCGAAGTCCCCGATGCCTTCGTGGTGATCGGCAACGGCCAGATCAACGCCTTCGCCTCGGGCCACGGCTTCCGCCGCTTCGTGGTGGTCTACAGCGACCTGTTCGAGATCGGCGGCGAGGCCCGCGACCCCGACGCGCTCGCGTACATCATCGGCCACGAGGTCGGGCACATCGCCGCGGGCCACGTCTCCTACTGGCGGCAGGTGGGCTCCTTCGCGATGAGCTATCTGCCCGTGATCGGCGCAGCCCTGTCCCGCTCACAGGAGTACACCGCCGACAACTACGGCTACTTCAACCAGCCCGCGGGCACCCCCGGCGGGATGGGCGTCCTCGGCGCCGGCAAGTACCTCGGCAAGGAGGTCGATTTCGACCAGCTCGCCGACCGCGCGTCCACCGACAAGGGCTTCTTCACCTGGCTGGTGAACCTCACCGCATCGCACCCCGTGCTCACCTGGCGTGCGGCCGCGCTGCGCAACCGCACCAAGGCCGGTTCGCTGTGGTTCGCCCCCAGCGGCCCGATGCGCGGCGTCGGTGGCGGCGCGGTCGTGCCGGCCGGCCCGGTGCCGACCTACACGTCGCAGGAGGTGCTGGCCCCCGCTCCCGGGCAGCTGCCGCCGGCCCCCGTCGGGCAGGGGCCGGTGCACCAGGTGCCGACGGGCCCGTACGGTCCCGCGCAGGGCCCGGCGGACCAGCCCGCGCCCGCCCAGCAGCCGTATCCGGAGGGTGGCTACTTCGCGCAGCGGCACGGTGCGCAGGGCGACGCCGGCACGCCGGCCGAGAAGGGCCCGGACGGGCAGGCCGAGCAGCCGGGGAGGAACGAGAACCCGCCGGCCGGCTCCTAGCCCTCGAACCGACGAACCCCGCCGCACCGTTGCCGGTGCGGCGGGGTTCGTCGTTCGCGGGGGTCGTCGTTCGCGGTGTCAGTCGAACGCGGGCTCCTCGTGGCGGCTGCGCTTGAGCTCGAAGAAGTGCGGGTAGCTCGCGAGCAGCACGGCGCCGTCCCATACGCGGCCGGCGTCGTCGCCGCGCGGGATGCGCGAGAGCACGGGCCCGAAGAACGCGGTGCCGTTGACGTGGATGGTGGGCGTGCCCACGTCGTCGCCCACCTTGTCCATGCCCGCGTGGTGGCTCGCGCGCAGTGCCTCGTCGAAGTCGGTGCTGTTCGCGGCGGCGGCGAGGTCGGACTCGAGACCGGTCTCGGCGAGCGACTCGGCGATCACGACGGCGAGATCCTTGTTCTGCTCGTTGTGGATCCGGGTGCCCATGGCGGTGTACAGCTTCGGCAGCACGTCGTCGCCGTGGCGCTGCGCGGCGGCGATGAGGACGCGCACCGGGCCCCAGGCGGTCTTCATCAGCTCCTGGTAGATCTCCGGCAGGTTGTCGCGGCCCTCGTTGAGGACGGCCAGGCTCATGACGTGGAACTGCACGTCGATGTCGCGCACCTTCTCGACCTCGAGGATCCACCGCGAGGTGATCCAGCACCACGGACACAGCGGGTCGAACCAGAACTCGACGCGATCCTTGGCGGTGGACGGGGCGGTATCGGTCACTTCGGCTCCTGCTCGTGGGACGGTCACTTGTGAAGAAGATCCTGCTCCCCCGTGCAACACCGCGCACGCCGATCTGCTTCCCGCGCGGGCACGCGGGGGCGCCGGGTGGCATTGTGGGACGGGTCGAGCCGGTGCGTCCGGTTCCGCCGTCCGCCGAGTCCAGAAGGAGCGTCCCCTTTGTCCGCGCCCAATCTCACCCGGGTCCAGGCCGCCGAGCGCGCCGCGACCGTCGCCGTCTCGCGCTACGCGATCGACCTGGACCTGACCGACGGGGCGGATGCGCCCGGCGAGAAGACCTTCGGGTCGACCACGACGATCACGTTCACCGCGACGCCGGGCGCGGAGACCTTCATCGACCTCATCGCCAGCGGCATCACGGCCACGCTCAACGGGCGGCCCGTCGACACCTCCGGCTACACGGAGGAGGGCGGGCTCGCACTGCACGGCCTCGCGGCCGAGAACGAGCTCGTGATCTCGGGCCGGTTCTTCTACTCCAACACGGGCGAGGGCCTGCACCGCTTCGTCGACCCCACCGACGGCGCCGTGTACCTGTACTCGCAGTTCGAGACGGCCGACGCCAAGCGCATGTTCGCGTGCTTCGACCAGCCCGATCTCAAGGCCGTCTTCGACGTGGCGGTCACCGCACCGTCGGACTGGACCGTGGTGACGGGCGGCGCGGAGGCGACCCGGGAGCCGCTGCCGACCGGCGCGCACCGCTGGACCTTCGTCACGACCGAGCCGATGTCGACCTACCTGGTGGCGCTCATCGCCGGCCCGTACGCGGTGTGGTCGGACGCCTACACGGATGAGCACGGCACCATCGACCTGCGCCTGTTCTGCCGCGCGAGCCTCGCGGAGTACATGGACGCCGACCGGTTGTTCACCGAGACCAAGCAGGGATTCGGCTTCTACCACAAGAACTTCGGCATCCCCTACGCCTTCGGCAAGTACGACCAGCTGTTCGTCCCGGAGTTCAACGCGGGCGCCATGGAGAACGCGGGCGCGGTCACCTTCCTCGAGGACTACGTGTTCCGGTCGAAGGTCACCCGGTACCTCTACGAGCGGCGTTGCGAGACGGTGCTGCACGAGATGGCACACATGTGGTTCGGCGACCTGGTGACCATGCGCTGGTGGGACGACCTGTGGCTGAACGAGTCCTTCGCGACGTTCGCGTCGGTGCTCAGCCAGGCGGAGGCCACCGAGTACACCTCGGCGTGGACGACCTTCGCGAACGTCGAGAAGTCGTGGGCGTACCGGCAGGACCAGCTCCCGTCGACGCACCCGGTGGCGGCCGACATCCCGGACCTGCAGGCGGTGGAGGTCAACTTCGACGGCATCACCTACGCCAAGGGCGCATCGGTGCTCAAGCAGCTCGTCGCCTACGTGGGCCTCGAGCCCTTCCTCGCCGGCCTGCGCACGTACTTCGTGGAGCACAAGTTCGGCAACGCCACGTTCGACGACCTGCTGCGGGCGCTGGAGGCGTCGTCGGGCCGCGACCTCTCGGACTGGGGCGCTCAGTGGCTCAAGACCACCGGCATCAACATCCTCCGCCCCGACTTCGAGGTCGACGGCGACGGGAAGTTCACCCGGTTCGCCATCGTCCAGGAGGGCGCCGAGCCCGGCGCGGGCGAGCTGCGCACGCACCGCCTCGCCGTGGGCGTGTACGCGGATCAGGACGGGAAGCTCGTGCGCACGCAGCGCGTCGAGCTCGACGTCGCCGGTGAGCGCACCGACGTGCCCGAGCTGGTCGGCGTGCACCGCGGCGAGCTGGTGCTCGTCAACGACGACGACCTCACCTACTGCTCGGTGCGGCTGGACCCGGTCTCCCTGGCGACGGTGACGAACCGCATCGCGGACATCGCCGACTCGCTCCCCCGCACGCTCGGCTGGTCCGCGGCCTGGGAGATGACGCGGCAGGCCGAGATGAAGGCCCGCGACTTCGTGGAGCTGGTGCTCGGCGGCATCGGCGCCGAGACCGAGGTGGGCGTGGTCCAGCGTGTCGTGCTGCAGGCGCAGACGGCCGTCGAGTCCTACGCAGACCCCGCCTGGGCCGCCGCGGAGGGCCGCGAGCGGCTCGCCTCCGGCCTGCTCGGGCTGGCCCGCGATGCCGAGGCGGGCTCGGACTTCCAGCTCGCTTTCGTCAACGCGCTGGCCGCGTCGGCGCTGGGGCGCGCCGAGGTCGAGGCGCTGCAGGCGCTGTACGACGGTGCCGAGCCCGCCACCGTCGGGCTGGCCGGGCTCACCGTCGACACGGACCTGCGGTGGCGCCTCCTGACCGCGCTCGCGCGGGCCGGGGTCGCGGGCACCGACGAGATCGACGCCGAGGTGCTGCGCGACCCGACCGCCGCCGGCGAGCGGTCCGCCGCCGCCGCGCTGGCCGCCCGCCCCGACATCCGGGTCAAGGAGGAGGCCTGGGAGAAGGTCTTCGGCGACGACTCGCTGTCGAACACGCTGACCCGTGCCATCGCCGCGGGCATCGTCGCGCCCGGCCAGGGCGAGCTGCTGGCGCCCTTCACGGAGCGCTACTTCGGCTCGATCGACGAGGTGTGGGGCCGCCGCTCCTCCGAGGTCGCGCAGACGGTGGTCGTGGGCCTGTACCCGTCGTGGGACATCTCCGACGAGGCCGTGGCCGCCGCGGACGCCTGGCTCGCGGGCGACAAGCCCCCGGCCCTGCGCCGCCTGGTGCTCGAGGGCCGCGCGGGCATCGTCCGCTCCCTGGCGGCGCGCGCCTTCGACCGCGCCTGACGCCCGTACGACGGCGGCCCCGGGATCCTTCGATCCCGGGGCCGCCGTCGTGTGCGGTGCTCAGCTGATGAACGGGTGTCCGCTCACGGTCTTGCCCGGGTCGTCCTGAATGACGTCCCAGTGCTCGACGATCTTGCCGCTCGCGACGCGGAAGATGTCGGCCACGGCCTGCGCCTTGCCGTCGTAGACCGACTTCGCGTAGACCACGACGATGTCGCCGTCCGCGACGATGCGCACGATCGAGGTGCTGTACTTGGGGTCCTTCACCACGGGCCCGAGGACCTTCACGAAGGCGTCCCGGCCGTCGGCGACCTCGGGGTTGTGCTGGATGTAGTGGTCGCCGATGTAGCGCTGCGCCGCGCCGGCGATGTCGCGCTGCACGAAGCCCTCAGTGTAGAAGGCCGTCACGACCTCGCGCGGGGTCGACGGTGCCGCGCTCGCCTGGGCGGCGACGCCGAGCACCAGGGCGCCGACCGTGAGCACCGCGGCGACGGCGTTGCGGATCGTCCGGTTGAGGTTCATGCCGTGTCCAATCATTGAAACTTCAATACTTTGATTCGATCAGAACACGATCGGGCGCCGCGCACAACGTGATGACCATCGCCGTACGCTGCACGGATGGACGCACACCACAGACCGGAGACCGCCGAGACGCTGATGCGATCCCGGTTCGCGGCGTTCCGCGACGGCGACATCGCCTGGCTGCTCGCGTCCTGGCATCCGAGCACCCGTCCCGCCGAGCTCGAGCTCGACGAGGACGTGCGCTGGCGCGGCCTGCAGATCGTCGACACCGTCGCCGGCGGCGCGGACGACGACACGGGCATCGTCGAGTTCCGGGCGACGTACGTCGCGGACGGCGCGCACGGCGTCCTCCACGAGCGCTCCCGCTTCGTCCGCGAGGACGGCCGGTGGTTCTACGTCGACGGCGACTTCCCCGCGTAGGCTCGGCACCACCACGAGAAACACGACGAGCCCACCGGAACGGATCCGGTGGGCTCGTCGCGTCGAGTCGCGGGTTACGCCGTGGGCGGCTTCACGGCCGAGGCCATGACGCGCAGGGCGGCGATGAGGCCGTCGATGAGATCGCCGGCCTGGAAGGGCGGGATCGCGGCGGTGACGCCGAGCTGCGCGACCTTGTCGCCCAGGCGGTCGGCGACGCCGCTGCCGGTGAGCACCACGATGTCGCGGGTGTTCGGGGAGACGGCGATCAGCGCGGCGTACTCGGGCTCGGGCGCCTGGCGGAGCACGGCCTCGGCGCCGGCGTGGGCGTCGTCGCCCAGGTCGCCGATGTACACCGAGAACCGGGCGTTGGCGTCGCGGGTCGCGCGGATCAGCGCCTCGTCGAGGCCGATCAGCTCCTCGCGCGAGAACGGCGGGTTGGCCGGGCTGTCGCTCGCCTGGCGTGCCGCCGAGATACGGCCGCTCGACGTGATGGCCGTGCCGATGGGAAGCTCGCCCTGCGGAACGGCGACGGTCTGCGTCTGGTCACCACTTGCCACGAGCGGCACCCCCGATCAGGTTCTCGTTGTCATGGTCGCCGTGGTGCGCGCCGTGCGGGCCCACGGGAGCCTCGTCGACCGCGCTGAACAGCATGGGCTCGCGGGTCCACGGCTCACCGAGCTTGTACTCGCCCGGCTGCTGGTACTTCTCGTTGCGGCCGGTGGCCATCGAGATGACACACAGGACGACGATCACGATCGTCGCGACGACGGTGATCCCGCCGACGATGTTGAGCAAGCTCACTGTGGGCCCCTTTCCTTACTCTGTCGGACGCCCGACGGCACTGGTCGGTCTGGGAACAACTTAGCCTATGCCGCATCGAGGTCGAGATACCGACTCCACATCGGGTCGACCTCCTTGAGCGTCGACAGGAGACGCCAGTGCCGGCCCTGCGGCGCCCGCGGCTCGGTGCGCAGCTTCCAGCCGATTTCGGACAGCAGCCGATCCGCCTTGCGGTGGTTGCAGGACGCGCAGCACGCGACGCAGTTCTCCCAGCCGTGACCGCCTCCGCGGGAGCGCGGCAGCACGTGGTCGATGGTGTCGGCCTTGCCGCCGCAGTAGCCGCAGCGAAACCGGTCGCGGTGCATCAGCGCCGCCCGCGTCATCGGCACCTGGGCCCGGTAGGGCACGCGGACGTAGGTCCGCAACCGGATGACCGACGGCACAGACAGCGAACGGTCCGCTGAATGAACCAGCGGACCGTTCGGATCGTCGTGGACCACGTCGGCCCTATCCCTGAGCATGAGGACTATCGCCCTCCGCATCGAGATCGCCGTCAGTGGCTCGTAGGTGGCGTTGAGCAGCAGCACGCGGCGCTTGCCCCACACGGCACCGCCGGAACGGGAGTCGTCGGCGAGCGCCGTGGTCGCGGGGCCACCCGCGGCGTGCGTTCGCTTCATCGACACTCCTCACCGTCGCGCGGACCCCGCCGGGTCGGCCGAGGTCCCTTCGCCTCTAGTAGTGCACCACGGACGACCGTGATCCGCACGGTGATTTCCGCGCATTTCCCGAGGCGAATCAGCGGATAGCGGGTGAACGCGAGGTGACCTAACCGGCCACGACCCGGTTCCGCCCCTCGGCCTTCGCCCGATACAACCGACGGTCCGCCTCGTGCAGCAGCAGGCCCGGCGCCGTCGTCGACGCCGCCGCGGAGACACCGCCGATGCTGACGGACACCGGCAGCCCGTTCGGCGCGAGGCCGAGCGCGAGGATGTCGCGCCGCGCGGATTCGAGCACCGCGGGAAGGTCGACGTCGCCCACGAGGAGGAGAGCCAGCTCGTCGCCGCCGTAGCGCGCGGCCACCTCACCCCGGCGCGACGGGATGCGTGCGATCACCGCCGCCAGTTCGCGCAGTACGTGGTCGCCGACCACGTGTCCGTGCGTGTCGTTGTAACTCTTGAAGCCGTCGACGTCGATGAGGGCGAGGTGCACGAGGTCCCCGCTCTCCGCGGCGTCGCGCAGGGCGGAATCGAGCGCGCGGCCGAAGCCGCGCCGGTTCGCGATCCCGGTCAGCTCATCGATCTCGGCGAGCCGCCCCAGCTCCTCCGCGGCGTCCTGGAGGGCACGGCGCTCGATGACCTCGGCGGTGACGTCGGTCTGGCTGCCGATGATCCGGACGATCGCGCCGTCCTCGGCGCGCTCGATGACGCGGCCGCGGCCGCGCACCCAGAGGTAGTAGCCCGACTTGGTCCGGATCCGGTGCTCACAGCTGTACTCCGCCGTCTCCCCGCGCATGTGCCGGTTCATGGCGCGCAGCGCGGACTCCAGATCGTCGGGGTGCACCCGCCTCTCCCACTCGAGCGTCGTGTCCCCGATCTCGTCCTCCGCGTAGCCGAGCATGCTCTTCCACCTCGGCGAGTAGAAGACCTCGCGCGAGGCGATATCCCAGTCCCAGATCCCCTCGCCGACGGTGTCGAGCGCGAACTGCCAGCGCGCCTCGGCGCGCAGCAGGCGGGCCTCGAGCTGCCGGCTCGCCGTCACGTCGCGGGAGACCCCGACCAGGCCGATCACCCGCCCCGACTCGTCGCGGTACGGCGCCTTGAGCGACCGGACGGTCCGCGGGCGCCCGTCGACCATGGCCGACTCGTCGATCTCCTGCGCGATGCCCGTCTCCATGACCTCCTGGTCGGCATCCATGATCCGCGCGGCCGCCCGGGCGTCGAGGAAGTCGTCGTCCGTGCTCCCGAGGACCTCCCCGATCGGCAGCTCCGTCGCCTGCAGCACCCGCAGCGCGGCGCGGTTGAGGAACACGAACCGCCCCTGACGATCCTTGACGTAGACGGAATCGGGCGCGGCGTCGGCGATGGCCTGGAAGGTGCGGAAGGTCGCGAGGTCGACCGCATCGGTCGCGTCCGCCGTCGCCGCCGCGGTCGCGGCGGCCTGCAGCGCGCGCAGCCGGGCGATCTCCTCCGCCGTGCTACGGGCGTCGGTGATGTCGCGGGACACGCCGATCAACCCGACGATCTCGCCGTCCGCGTCACGGTAGGGGGACTTCGTGGACAGAAAGGTCCGCGCCAGGCCGTCGACGGTGGTCGATTCCTCGAGTTCCTGCCCGACCCCGGTGCGCATGATCTCCCGGTCGGTCTCCCGCAGCTGTGCCGCCGCCGCCGGGTCGAACATCTGCCGGTCGTCGTTGCCGAGGAAGTCGGCGACTCTAACCCCGTAGAGCCGGGCGACGGCGTCGTTGACGAACAGGTAGCGGCCGGCGAGGTCCTTGACGTAGATGAGGTCGGTCGCGGCCTCGGCGATCGCCCGGAACATCGGCAGGGAGCGCCGGGCGTCCTCGAGCTCGGCGGTCAGGGATGCGACGCGCTCACGCAGGCGCCGGACCTCGGCGCCGTCGTCGGCATCGATCGATTCCTCGCTCACCGCCCCGACAGTAATCCGAGTCGGTTGTCACCGTGAACCGCGGACGGGTCGTCGCGACGCCCCGTGCAAGACTGGAGGGCGTGAGCACGCCGGACCAGCAGAGCTTCTACGACGCCGTCGGCGGGGCGGACACCTTCGCGGAATTGATCCACCGCTTCTACCAGGAGGTGGCGCGCGACGAGCTGCTGCGTCCCCTGTACCCGGAGGAGGACCTCGGCCCCGCCGAGGTGCGCCTGCGGATGTTCTTCGAGCAGTACTGGGGCGGGCCGCGCACCTATTCCGAGCAGCGCGGACACCCGCGACTTCGGATGCGGCACGTGCCCTTCCGCATCACCGAGATCGAGCGGGACGCGTGGCTGCGGTGCATGGACGTGGCGATCGCCTCGATCGACGACGCGCGGATGAGCCCGGATCGCAAGCAGCAGCTCAGGAACTACTGTGAGATGGCCGCACAGATGCTCGTGAACACCCCCATGGGCGCTTGAACAGGAGTGAGATGACGCCACCCGTCCGCACACCCCACTACGTCGAGGCCCCGTGGTGGAAGGACGCGATCTTCTACCAGGTCTACCCCCGGTCGTTCTCGGACGCGAACGGCGACGGAGTCGGTGATCTGCGCGGTGTGATCGACCGGCTGGGCTACCTGGAGCTGCTCGGGGTCGACGCGCTGTGGCTCTCGCCCGTGATGCGCTCCCCCATGGCCGACCACGGCTACGACGTCGCCGATCCCCGCGACATCGACCCGCTGTTCGGCACCCTGCAGGACATGGACGAGCTGATCGCAGCGGCGCACGCCCACCGGATCCGCGTGACCATGGACCTGGTGCCGAACCACACGTCCGACCAGCACCCGTGGTTCCAGGCGGCGTTGGCCGCGGGACCCGGCAGCCCGGAGCGGGACCGGTACGTCTTCCGCGAGGGCCGCGGGCCGAACGGCGACGAGCCGCCCAACAACTGGCCCAGCATCTTCGGCGGCCCGGCATGGCATCGCGTCACGGAGCCGGACGGCACCCCCGGCCAGTGGTACCTGCACATCTTCGCGCCCGAGCAGCCCGACCTGAACTGGCAGAACGAGGACGTCTTCCAGGACCTCGCCGAGACCCTGCGGTTCTGGCTGAACCGCGGCGTCGACGGCTTCCGGATCGACGTGGCGCACGGCATGGCGAAGCCCGCGGGCCTGCCGGACATGGACCTGGTCAACAACCAGATCATGGACAACGACGAGAACGACCTGCGGTTCAACGATCCCGGCGTACACGCGATTCATCGGCGCATCCGCCGGGTGATGGACGAGTTCCCCGGCCGGGTGACCGTCGGCGAGATCTGGGTCAAGGACAACGATCGGTTCGCCGAGTACATCCGGCCCGACGAGCTGCACCTGGGATTCAACTTCCGGCTCGCGGAGGCGGAGTGGGACGCGCGTGAGATCCGCGAGGCGATCGACAACTCGCTGATCGCGGTCGAATCGGTGAACGGCATCCCGACATGGACGCTCTCCAACCACGACGTGCCGCGCGAGGTGACCCGGTTCGGCGGCGGCGCGCTGGGGACTGCTCGCGCGCGGGCGATGATCCTGGTGGAGCTGGCGCTCCCGGGAACGGCGTTCCTCTACAACGGCTCCGAGCTGGGCCTGCCGAACGTCGACCTGCCCGACGAGGCGCTCCAGGACCCGACCTGGGAGCGGTCGGGGCACACCGAGCGCGGCCGCGACGGCTGCCGGGTGCCGCTCCCCTGGCAGGGAACGTTGCCGCCGTACGGCTTCTCGACGAACCCGGACACCTGGCTCCCGATGCCGGACGACTGGAAGGACCTCACGGCCGAGGCCGAGCTCGAGGACCTCGATTCGACGCTGACGCTCTACCGCACCGCCATCGAGCTGCGCCGGATGCGGCCGGAGTTCCGCGGCGACGCGATCGAGTGGTACGGCTCGCCGCGGCCGGGCGCGCTGGCCTTCCGGCGCATCGACGGCCGCCTGACCTGCGTGCTCAACGCGTCGGACGGCCCCGTCGAGCTGCCGGGGGGCGAGGTCATCCTCACCAGCGCACCGCTGGTCGACGGTCTGCTGCCGCCGAACGCCGCCTGCTGGCTGGCCTGACTCGGACGGCGGGCCCTCGGGCAGCCCCGGCGCCTCAGGCGCCGATCCGCTCCCGCGAGGTCCGGCCCCGTCGGGCCAGAGGCTGCGCCCCGACGGCGGCGGCGAGCCCGAACGGGGCCGACAGGTCCGCGTAGATCGACTCGTGCGCACCCGCCGGGACCCGGTAGGTCTCGTGCCAGATGCCGACGGTCGAACGGCCCTCGGCGTGGGCCATCGTGTAGAACTGCAGCCACGCCGGCCGGTGCGCGAAATCGGTGGAGTGCGAATACGTCTCCAAATCCTCGAAGCTGCGCCAGTACTGGACGAGGAGCGGGCCGCCCGGCGCGATCGCCTTGAAGCCGCCCAGGTAGCCGAGCGCGCCGCCGCGCTTGCGGTCGCGCTCGATCTCGGCCTGCATCTTGCGCAGGGAGCGCCCGACGAACGCCGCCTGCCCCAGCCGCCAGGTGCGCCGCGGGCGCATGCCGAGCAGGAACACCACCAGGTCGCCGTCGTGGGTATCGGTCTGCAGATCGTGGTTCATGAGTATCTCCCTGCCGGAGCCATCTTGGATAGTGCCACTACCCATATTGGAGAGTGAAGCTATCCCGTGTCAAGATCAAGGGATGAAATTGTCGGAACTCTCCACGGAGACCGGCGTGAGCACCGCCTCGCTCAAGTACTACCTCCGGGAGTCGCTGCTCGCGCCCGGCGAGCCGGTCACCAAGACGCAGTCCGAGTACGGCCCGGCCCACGTCGAGCGGGTGCGGCTGATCCGCGCGCTGGTCGACTCCGGCGGCCTCTCCCTCGCCCAGGTCCGGCGGGTGATCGACGCGCTGGACAGCCCGACGGTGCCGCGGCACGAGCTGCTCGGGGTCGCGCAGGAGGCGCTCATGGACGCCGCGCAGTTCGACGAGGACGCCGAGTGGACCGCCCTGGCCACCGCCTTCGTCGAGGAACGCGGCTGGCGGATCCAGGACGGCGACGTGCTGCTGCCGCAGCTCGGCGCGCAACTCAAAGCGCTCGCCGACACGTGCGACGTGGGCGGCCGGGAGACCCTGGAGCGCTGGGCCGACGCGGCGGAGACGGTGGCCGCGTCCGACCTCGACACGCTCACCGGGGACGACGCGCAGGCGCTGCGCACGGCCATCGTCGGCACGGTGCTCTCCGACAAGGTGCTGCAGACGCTGCGCCGGCTCGCGCAACAGAACCGGACCGCCCAGCTCTACGAGGCGGCCACGCGCGCGGAGAAGGACTCAGACGAGTAGCCCCGGCCCAGCCTCGCGTCGCTGGTACAAGGAGCCGAACCGCGCGTCCACCCGCACCCAGGTCGTCGACGCGGAGACCCGGACCGGCTCGTCGGGGCCGTCCGCGGCGAATCCCATGGCCTCCAACGCGAACGCGGTGCGCAGGCTGATCGGCACGGTGGCCCCGTCGGTGCTCACGCTGACCACCTCGGAGTCGAGCAGGGACGCGGGCGGGCCCGCCGGACCGCCGGTCTCGCGGCCCACCTCGACGCCGCGCGCCGCGACCGCGCGGAGCGCCTGCGCCGGAACGTCGTCGATGTGCGCGAAACCCGTCGCGGGCGGCAGGGCCCCGCGCCACGCGGAGTCCAGGGCGAAGCCCACGTCCACGTAGCCGCCCTCGTCCGACGGTGCCGCACGCAGGGAGTCGAGCACGGTCGCGGCGCTGCACACCAGCGACTCCGGCGCGACGGACCCTGTCAGCACCCGCACCGCGAGCACCCCGAAGCCCGTCCTCCCCCAGACCTCCACATGCTGCTCGTCGCGGCGCCGCACGCGGATCACGGCCGAGTCGTCGGTGCGCAGCAGGCGGGTGACGAAGGCCGCGAGGTTCGAGCGCGGCCCCGCGCCCGACACCGTCAGGCGTCGATCGCTCACCGGGAGAACGACTTCAGGTAGTCGCGCTGCTCCCCCGACAGCCGCCGCACGCGCTGTTCCGCCACGTCGAAGGCGGCGAGCCGCACCTGCGCGACCACCGCGGGCGCGGTGTCGAGCGCGGCGCCCGCGGGCCGGACCTCGTGGTGCACCACGAAGTCCGCCGCGCGCACGGCGGAGGTCCACAGCGTGATCTCCAGCGGCGAGTCCTGGTGCCGCAGCTGTCCGCGGTACTCGACCTCCAGCTTGGCCAGCAGCAGGCCGTCGAGCAGGTCGCGCGTGGGCGCGTCCGGCGCGAAGAGCAGCGGGATCCGCGCCTCCTCCAGCAGCGTCACCATGCGCGCGTTGTTGATGTGCTGGTAGACGTCCATGTCGGACCAGCGCACGTCCACGGGCACCGTCAGGCTCGCGCCGCCGTCGTCGGCGACGGTGCGCACGCCCGTGACGCCCGCCGCGGTGAAGCTGTATTCGGTCACGGCTCCACGCTAGCGGACCGCCCCGGGGCTACCCCACGTGCCGCAGCAGCGACCGCAACGCGCGGGTCGCGACGGACAGCCGCGACTCGTCGTTGGCGATGGGGCTGGTGCCGTCGGCGGGATCGAGGATCTCGCCGAGCAGCGCGCCGACCCGCTCGAGCCGACGCGCGTTGTGCGAGGCCCAGTCGCCGATCTTCTGCGTGGCCGGCTCGGCGGGATCGGTGAAGTTGAGCACCTCGATCGTCAGCCCCCGCAGCGCGCCGTACAGATCGTCGCGCAGGGCGAGACGCGCCATCTCGCTCCACCGGTCGCCGCGCGGCAGTTCGGCGACGGCGGCCAGCATCTCGTCCACCCGCAGGCGCTGCATGAGGGCGAAGTACAGCTGCCCCACCTCGTCGTCCTCGCGCTCGGCGATGTCCGCGATGTCCACGACGTCCAGCAGGCTGAACCGGTACAGCGCGCGGCCGACGGTGTACGCCAGCTCCTCCGGTACGCCCGCCGCGATCGCGCGCTCCGACGAGGCGCAAGCGTGCCGGTCGTAGCGCAGTTCCCAGGAGCCCATGGCGGCGGACAGCGCGGCGATCCGGTCGGCGTATCGGTTGACCTCGGCGCCGATCGCGATCGGCTGCGGCCGGTTGGTGAGCATCCACCGGGCCCCGCGGTCGAGTACGCGGCGGCTCTCCGCGAGCAGGGCCGCGGTCTCGCCCGCCGAGACGGGCACCTCCTTGAGTTCCGCCCAGGTGCGCGGCAGGTCGAAGACGCGGCTCACCGCGACGAAGGCGCGCACCGCGTCCGCCGCGCCGGCCCCGGTCTCCTCGGCCAGGCGGTAGACGAAGCTGACGCCCGCGTTGTCGACCATCTCGTTGACCGTCTGGGTGGCGACGATCTCCCGGCGCAGCGGGTGCGCGAAGACGGCCTCCCCCGCGCGCTCGCGCAGCCGGTCCGGGAAGTACTCGGGCAGCTTCGCGACGAGCACGTCGTTGTCCGGCAGGTCCCCGGACAGCACGTCGTCCTTGACGGCGAGCTTGACGTGGGCCATGAGGTTCGACAGCTCCGGCGAGCTCAGCCCCAGGCCCGCGGCCTGCAGCTTGTCGGTCTCCTTGCGGGTCGGCAGCGCCTCCAGGCGCAGGTCGACGCCGCGGTTGCGGGACAGGTCCGCGAGGATCCGCGCGTGCACGTCGACCATCTTCGGGGCGAGCGAGCGCTCGACCGAGAGCGCCGTGTTCTGCGAGACGTTGTCGGCGAGCACCAGGCGCGAGACGTCGTCCGTCATCGAGACCAGCAGGTCGTGTCGCTCGCCCGCGGGGATCGCGCCCGCGGCGATCTGCCGGTCGAGCAGGATCTTGATGTTGACCTCGTGGTCGGAGCAGTCCACGCCCGCGGAGTTGTCCATGGCGTCGGTGTTGATCCGGCCGCCGGCGCGGTCGAACTCGATGCGGCCGAGCGGGGTCACGCCCAGGTTGCCGCCCTCGCCGACCACCTTGGCGCGCACCTCCTGCCCGTCGACGCGGATCGCGTCGTTGGCGCGGTCGCCCACGTCCAGGTTGGTCTCGGTGGACGCCTTGATGTACGTGCCGATGCCGCCGTTCCACAGCAGGTCGACGGGCGCCAGCAGCACCGCGCGCATGAGCTCCGGCGGGGTCATCTCGGTGACGTCGGCGGCGAGGCCGAGCGCCGCGCGCACCTGCGGGCTGATCGGCACCGACTTCTGGTCGCGGCTGAAGACCCCGCCGCCCTCGCTGATCTTCGTGGTGTCGTAGTCCTTCCACGACGACCGCGGCAGCGCGAACAGGCGCTCGCGCTCGGCGAAACCGGTGGCGGCGTCGGGGTTCGGGTCGAGGAAGATGTCGCGGTGGTCGAACGCGGCGACCAGGCGGATGTGCTCGGAGAGCAGCATGCCGTTGCCGAAGACGTCGCCGCTCATGTCGCCCACGCCGACCGTCGTGAAGTCCTCGGACTGCGTGTCGACGCCCATCTCGCGGAAGTGCATCTTGACCGACTCCCAGGCGCCCCGGGCGGTGATGCCCATGCCCTTGTGGTCGTAGCCCTCGGAGCCGCCGGAGGCGAAGGCGTCGCCGAGCCAGAAGCCGTAGCCCGCCGCGACGTCGTTGGCGATGTCCGAGAAGGACGCGGTGCCCTTGTCCGCGGCGACCACCAGGTAGGTGTCGTCGGGGTCCCGGCGCACCACGCGCTCGGGCGGGAGCACGTCCCCGTCGGGGCCGAGGTTGTCGGTCACGTCGAGCAGACCGGAGATGAACATGCGGTAGCAGGCGACGCCCTCGGCGCGCTGCGCGTCCCGGTCGGCGGCGGCGTCCCCGGTGACCTCCGGCGGCTGTTTCACGACGAAGCCGCCCTTGGCGCCCACGGGCACGATGACGGCGTTCTTGACCGCCTGCGCCTTGACCAGGCCGAGGATCTCGGTGCGGAAGTCCTCCCGGCGATCCGACCAGCGCAGCCCGCCGCGGGCGACCATCCCGAACCGCAGGTGCACGCCCTCGACGCGCGGCGAGTACACGAAGATCTCGAACCGCGGGCGCGGCTTGGGCGCCTCGGGGATGCGACCCGGCTCCAGCTTGATGGAGATCACCGGCTTGTCGGCGTAGAAGTTGGTGCGCACGGCCGCCTGCACGACGTGGAGGTAGGCGCGGAGGATCCGGTCGGCGTCGAGGCTGGTCACGGCGGCGAACGCGGCCTTGAGGTCGGCCTCCGCCGCCTCCGCCGCGTCCGAGTCCGCCGCGATCGGGTCGAAGGTCGCGGTCCAGAGCCGGCCCAGCGCGAGGACCGCGTCGCGGTGCTCGAGCAGCACCTGCGCCATGTGGCCCGGGCTGTACGGGAAACCGCACTGCCGCAGGTACTGGCCGATGGCGCGGAGCAGCGCGACGCTGCGCCAGTCGAGGCCGAACGCGAAGATCAGCTCGTTGAACCGGTCGACCTCGGCCTCGCCGCGCCACACGGCGGCGGCGCCCTCGCTCGCCAGCCCGCGCAGGCGCGCCAGGTGCGCCGGGAGATCCGCCTCGGCGACGCCCTCGGCCGCGGTCGCCCGCAGCACGGGCGAGACCCGCAGCCCGAAGTCGTAGACCGAGCACAGCGCACCGTCGGGCCGGCGGACCGTGTAGGGCCGCTCGTCGAGCACGTCCACGCCGAGGGACTGCAGGACCGGCAGCACCTGGGAGAGCGTGACCTGCCCGCCCGTCATGTACATGGTGAACCCGAGGTTGGCGCTGCGGCCCTCCGGCGGGTCGTAGAAGACCAGGTCGCTGCCCTGCGCGGGGAGCGCCGCGATGCGGTTGATGTCGAGCAGCGCGACCTCGGGGGTCTGGTCCTCCTTGTAGTTGGGCGAGATGCCCGGGAGGTACGCGGAGACGGTCGCGGCGTCCGCGCCGGCGGCCGCGGCGGCGGAGAGGACGTCCTCGTCCCACGTGCGGCTCACGTCGCCGAGCCGGGCGCGGATCCGCGCCTCGTCGGCGGCCTGGAAGACGGGGACGGTGTCGTCGCCGCGGGGCAGCAGCACGAACTGGATCCGGGCGATCGCCGATTCGGTGACGCGGGCGGTGAACCGGTCGACGTGCATGCCGGTCTCGTCCTCGAGCACGTCGATCAGGACGCCGCGGGCCCGCGAGGTGTAGCGGTCGCGGGGCAGGTAGACGAGGGCGCGCGCGAACCGCGCCAGCTTGTCGGTCCGCAGGAACAGCGCCAGGTCGTCGTCGCCCAGGTCGCGCAGGGCGCCGAAGACGCGGGCCAGTTCGTCCTCGTCGGCGACGACGAGCCGCAGGCGCGGGTAGGTCTGGATGTACTCCATGAGGCGCTGGTTGGCCGGGTCGGAGCGGTCCACGCCGATCCGGGCGAGCACGCGCTCGATCTTCGCGCCGACCATGGGGATGCCGAAGACGTTGTGGTGCAGGCCGAGAACCGTGAGGGCCATCGCGAACAGCTCCACGGGGCCGCCGTCCGACGGCGCCGCGGCCAGGAGGAACGGCGAGCCCGCCGCATCGCCGAGCGGCTGCGCCAGCTCGACGACGGCGATCGCGCCGGGCTCGGGCGCGGGCATCGCGTCGATCACGGCCTGCAGCTTCGCGTCGGGCTCGGCGAGGACGCCGGAGCCGTCACCGTCGACCCGGGAGCCGAGGATCCGGGCGTTGTCCTCGGACAGCCAGGCCACGAAGTCCGACGGTGACCTTCCGGGCGGCTGCGCGGCCACGACGGACGCGACGCGAGTGAAGACGGACGGATCGATCGCGGACTGCGCCACGGGCGTGCTCCTCCTGCGGGGTCGTGGCAGCGCACGCCAAATGCCGGGTCAGCACGCGGCGCCGTTGCCATGGTGTGACGGAGCCAGTGAGCTCCGGGCACCACATTACGGTGGGGGTGGGGGCTACGGGCGAGTAATGAACGACGACGCCCCCGGCGCGGGGCCGGGGGCGTCGTCGTTGTCGGACCGAGATCAGTCGCGCGTGAGCTTGCGGTGCGTCACGGCGTGCGGGCGCGCCGCCTCCGCGCCGAGGCGCTCGATCTTGTTCGCCTCGTACGCCTCGAAGTTGCCCTCGAACCAGAACCACTGGCCCTCGGAGACGTTGCCCTCCCACGCCAGGATGTGCGTGCAGGTGCGGTCGAGGAACCAGCGGTCGTGGGAGATCACCACGGCGCAGCCGGGGAACTGCTCGAGCGCGTTCTCCAGGCTGGAGAGCGTCTCGACGTCCAGGTCGTTGGTCGGCTCGTCGAGGAGGATCAGGTTGCCGCCCTCCTTCAGCGTGAGCGCCAGGTTCAGCCGGTTGCGCTCACCGCCGGAGAGCACCTCGGAGGGCTTCTGCTGGTCCGGGCCCTTGAAGCCGAACGCGCTCACGTAGGCGCGGGCGGGCATCTCGTTCTGGCCGACCGTGATGTAGTCGAGCCCGTCCGAGACCACCTGGAAGACGGTCTTCTTCGGGTCGATGTTGGCGCGGTTCTGGTCGACGTAGCTGAGCTTGACCGTCTCGCCCACCTTGACGTCGCCCGAGTCCGGGCTCTCCAGGCCGACGATGGTCTTGAAGAGGGTCGTCTTGCCGACGCCGTTGGGGCCGATGACGCCGACGATGCCGTTGCGCGGCAGCGTGAAGCTCAGGTCCTTGATGAGGACGCGGCCGTCGAAGCCCTTGTCCAGGTTCTTGACCTCGACGACCACGTTGCCCAGGCGCGGCGGCGTCGGGATCTGGATCTCCTCGAAGTCGAGCTTGCGGTGCTTCTCGGCTTCGGCCGCCATCTCGTCGTAGCGCTCGAGGCGGGCCTTGTTCTTGGTCTGCCGGGCCTTGGCGCCGGAGCGGACCCAGGCGAGCTCCTCCTTGAGCCGCTTCTGCAGCTTCTGGTCCTTCTTGCCCTGCACCTCGAGGCGCTCGGCCTTCTTCTCCAGGTAGGTGGAGTAATTGCCCTCGTACCCGTGCAGCTTGCCGCGCTCGACCTCGCAGATCCACTGCGCGACGTGGTCCAGGAAGTACCGGTCGTGGGTCACGGCCAGGACGGCGCCCGGGTAGCTCGCGAGGTGCTGCTCGAGCCAGAGCACCGACTCGGCGTCGAGGTGGTTGGTGGGCTCGTCGAGGAGCAACAGGTCGGGCTTGCTCAGCAGCAGCTTGCACAGCGCGACGCGGCGCTTCTCACCGCCGGAGAGGTTTGTGACGGGCGAGTCGCCCGGCGGGCAGCGCAGCGCGTCCATGGCCTGCTCGATCTGCGAGTCGACCTCCCACGCGTCGACGGCGTCGAGCTGCTCCTGCAGCTTGCCCATCTCCTCCATGAGCTCGTCGGTGTAGTCGGTGGCCATAAGCTCGGCGACCTCGTTGTAGCGACGCAGGTTGACCATCGTCTGGCCGAGCCCGTCCTCGACGTTCTCCTTGACGGTCTTGGTCTCGTCGAGCTGCGGCTCCTGCATCAGGATGCCGACGGTGGCGTCCGGGTCCAGGAAGGCCTCGCCGTTCGACGGCTGGTCCAGGCCGGCCATGATCTTGAGGATCGACGACTTACCCGCGCCGTTCGGGCCGACCACGCCGATCTTCGCGCCCGGGTAGAACGACATCGTCACGTCATCGAGGATGACCTTGTCGCCGTGCGCCTTACGCACCTTCTTCATGGTGTAGATGAACTCAGCCACAGTCCCTGCCCTGTCTCACGCGAAAACGACCCACCGGTGTGCCGGGGGCAAACGACTCCAGACTACCGACCGGCACCCGCCGGCGGGTATCGGACCGGGCCGGGACGGACGACCGCGCGCGTCGTGCGTGGAGGGACCGGGTAGCGGACCGGGTAGCCCAGGGCTCCGGAATCGAGTAGTCGGACACTCTCGCGCCGCCCCCGGGCGCCGCGATCTACTCGGGTGGCGACGGGTCGAGCGGACGCCGGGGACGGGACGAGGCCGTGCGCCCGGCCACGGCTGCGCCCGCTCCCCCCGCACCGACTGGCCCGTAACAAGCCGGCCTTAAGGACCGAACGAGACAGTAGGAGCACGGTCGCTGGGGAGCGACCGTCGGACCGCAATCGTCCACAGGGGATAGGGGATTCGTCGTGAGGGATGAGGTAAGTGCAACCCGGGTGTGCGGAGAACCGGCACACCGCGAGCCGATCGCCGTCATCGGCATCGGATGCCGCCTGCCGGGCGGTGTGCGCTCCGCCGACGACTTCTGGAAGCTGCTCGACGAGGGGCGCGACGCGATCGTCGACATCCCCGCCGACCGGTGGAGCACGGACCGGTACTACGAGTCCGAACGCACGCCGGGCAAGAGCCGGGTGCGCCGCGGCGGCTTCCTGACCGACCCGGTCGACGAGTTCGACCCGGCCTTCTTCGGGATCTCCCCGGTCGAGGCGAGCTCGATGGACCCGCAGCAGCGGCTCCTGCTCGAGGTCGCGTGGGAATCGATCGAGGACGCCGGGCTGCGCGCCGAGGACCTCGAGCGCTCGCAGACCTCGGTCTTCACCGGGGGCTTCACCCTCGACTACAGCCAGATGCACTTCTCCACGTCCGCCGCGGAACCGCCGACGGTCGCCGCGCACACCGCGACCGGCGTCGTGATGACGATGCTGTCCAACCGCATCTCACACGCCTTCGACCTGCTCGGACCCAGCATGTCCGTCGACACGGCGTGCTCGTCGTCGCTCGTCGCGATCCACCTCGCGTGCCAGTCGATCTGGAACGGCGAGAGCGGCCTCGCCCTCGCCGGCGGCGTCAACCTGATGCTCAGCCCGAACTTCACCATCGCCGCGTCCACCGGCGGCTTCCTCTCCCCCACCAGCACCTCGCGGGCGTTCGACGCGGCGGCCAACGGCTACGTCCGCGGCGAGGGCGCTGCCCTCGTCGTGCTCAAGCCGCTCGCGCAGGCCCGCGCCGACGGCGACCGGATCTACGCGACGGTGCTCGGCACCGCCGTCAGCCAGGACGGGCGCACGAACGGCATCACCGTGCCCAACGGCGACAGCCAGAAACGCGCCATCGAAGCCGCACTCGCCCGCGCGGGCGTCGCCGCGGACTCCGTGGACTACGTCGAGGCGCACGGCACCGGCACCCCGGTCGGCGATCCGATCGAGGCCACCGCGATCGGCGAGATCTACGGCGCCGACCGGCCGGCGGACCGCCCACTGGTGATCGGCTCGGTCAAGACGAACCTGGGGCACCTCGAGGCCGCCGCGGGCGTCGTGGGCTTCATCAAATCCGCGCTCGCGCTCCGTCACCGGCACGTGCCGCGGCACCTGCACCTCGACGCGCTCAACCCCGCCATCGACCTCGACCGGCTGCGGATCCGGATCGCCACCGAGCCGACGTCGCTCCGCCCCGACGGGCCGCTACGCGCGGGCGTGAACTCCTTCGGCTTCGGCGGCACCAACGCGCACGCGATCCTCGAGTCCGTCCCCACCGCCGACGCGCCCGCCGCGCCCGCCGAGGACGTCGTTCGCGACGGGGTGGCGGTCGTGCTGCCCCTCGCGGCGCGCGGCGAGGACGCCCTCGCGCAGCTCGCGAGCGCCTACGCCGGACTCGCGGCGGCCGAGGGCGCAGCGCCGCTGGCCGGAGCGCTCACCCACCGGCGCAGCGCCCACCGCGCCGCGCGCCTCGCGGTGATCGCCGCGGACGCCGCCGCGACCGCGGACGCGCTGCACGCCGCCGCGGAGGGCGCCCCGCACCAGGCCGTCCGGACGGGATCCGCGCTCGCCGACGCCCGGCCCCTCGCCTTCGTCTACACCGGCATGGGCCCGCAGTGGTGGGGCATGGCGCGCGGCCTGCTGCAGCACAACCCCGTCTTCCGCGCCGCGATCGACCGCTGCGACGCCGCGATCGCGCCGCTCGTCGGCTGGTCGCTCACGGCCGAGCTCCTGGCTCCGGAGGCGACGTCCCGCATGCAGGAGTCCGTGGTCGCGCAGATCGCGAACTTCGGCGTGCAGTACGCGCTGACCCGGCTGTGGGAATCCTTCGGCGTCCGGCCCGATCTCATCGTGGGGCACAGCGCCGGCGAGGTCGCCGCCGCACTCGAGGCCGGGGCCCTGACCTTCGCCGACGCGATCACCGTGATCGTGCATCGCGCCCGCCTCCAGCACACGGCGAGCGGGACCGGCCGGCTGCTGGCCGTCGCGCTCGGCGAGACTGCGGCCTCGGAGCTGCCCGAGGTGGTGCGCGGCGAGGTCGAATTCGCCGCGATCAACAGCCCCGGATCGGTGGCCCTCGTCGGAGCGTTCCCCGTCCTGGAGTCGCTCGCGGAACGGCTCGGCGACGAGGGCGTTTTCGCGCGCCTCGTTCCCGGCGACGTGCCGTACCACAGCCGCGCGATGGACCCGCTCGAGGCGGAGCTCAGCACGGTCCTCGCCGGGCTCACCCCCGGCGCACCGTCGATCCCCCTCTACTCGACGGTGACCGGCGCTCGGGTTCCGGCCGACGGCTCCGAGCCGCACGACGCCGCGTACTGGTGGGGCAACATCCGCAGGCCGGTGCTGTTCGGCGCGGCCGCCGACGCCATGCTCGCCGACGACGCCGTGACCTTCCTCGAGATCGGCCCCACGGCGGTAGTGGGCCGGGCGATCGCCGAGGCCGCCGACGCCGGCGGGCGCTCGGTGACGACGGTCGCGTCGCTGCGCCGCGACGGCGAGGACGCCGAATCCTTCGCCGCGGCGCTGGCGGACCTGTGGGTCCACGGCATCGACGTGGACTTCTCCCCACTCGCACCCCGCGACCCGATGCGGCCGCTGCCCGCCTACCCGTGGCAGACGGGCCGGTACTGGTCCGAGGGCGACGCCGGGCGCCGGGAGCGGCTGGCGGACACCGTCGAGCCCTACCTCGGCAACCGGTCCGACGGTGCCCTCCCCGCCTGGCGGCGCCTGCTGGACGGCACCGCGCCCCGGTCGCTCGCCGATCACGTGGTGCACGGCGCGACGCTCTTCCCCGGCGCCGGCTACCTCGAGATCGCGGCGGAGGTCGCGCGTGACGAGTACGGCGCCACGGCGTGCACGCTGCAGGGCGTCGAGTTCGAGACCGCGCTGGTGCACGGCGGCGGCGGGACGTACCTGATCGACACCAGCCTCGACGCCGATTCCGGCCGGATCTCGATCCACGGCAAGGTGCCCGGCGCCGGCCGCTGGGCGCGGCACGCGACCGCGACGCTGCGGCCCGCGCCGTCGGTCGCGCCCAGCGTCGACCTCGCCCCGATCGCAGGCGCGCCGGTCCGGGAGGGCGAACTGTACGGGCTGTTCCGCGACGCCGGCTTCGCGTACGGACCCGCGTACCGCCTGCTGCACGACGTGACCGTCGGCGACGGCGCCGCTTCGGCGCGGATCCGGGCCGTCTCCGCGGAGCCCGTGGCGGACCGCGCGCCGATCCTCGAGCCGAGCGTCCTCGACGCGGCCTTCCAGCTGCTGCTCCCGCTGGCCTTCCAGCGCGCGGAGGGCGCCAAGCTCATTCCCGTCGGCGTCGACCGCGTGGTGATCCACGGGCGGCCCGAGGGCCCCGTCGTCGCCCGGGCCACCGCCCGGACCTCGCCCGACCCCGCCACGATCAGCGGCGACGTGATCGTCACCGCCGACGACGGCCGGGTCCTCGCCGAGGTGGAGGGCTTCACCGTCCGGATCCTCGACGACGCCGCCACGGCGCCGCAGCGCGTGGGCACGGACTGGGTGTACGAGCAGGCCTGGGAGCCGCAACCCGCGGACGACGCCGAGCACGGCTCGGCCGAGGGCACGTGGCTGCTCCTCGCGGACGGCACCGGCCTCGCCGACGGCCTCGCCGAGCGCCTGTCCGCGGCGGGCGGCACCCCGGTGCTGCTCCGCGCGGGCTCGGTCGCCGACGGTGCCGTGCCGCCCGCCGACCGCGCGGCCCTGGCCGCCGCGCTGGACCGCACGGTCCCCGACGCGGGCCTGCGGGGCATCGTCCACCTCTGGTCGCTCGACGCCCGGCCCGACGCACCCGACCCGCTGCGCTGGACCGCGCACGAGGCGGTCCTCTCGGTGGTGCACCTCGCGGCCGAGCTCGAGCAGCGCGGCCTGGCGGCGCCGACCTTCCTGGTCACGGACGGCGCCCAGCCCGTCGCCGGCGGCGTGTCCGCGGCGGGGCTGCTGCAGTCCACGCTGCTCGGCGTCGGCCGGGTCCTGCACCACGAGCTGAGCGGGCTGCAGGCCCGCCTGGTGGACCTCGATCCGCAGGACCGGGACGCCAGTGCCGCCCTGCTGTTCGACGAGCTCACCGTCACCGGCAGCGACGAGGACCAGGTGTCCTTCCGCGGCGGCGCGCGGCTGGTCGCGCGCCTGTACCCGTCGGCCCGCTCCGGCGGTCGGATCCCCGCACGGATGCGCCCCGACGGTTCCTACCTCGTCACGGGCGGCCTCGGCGCGCTCGGCAGGCTGGTGCTCGTCGCCCTCGCGGAGCGCGGCGCGGGCCACCTGATCGTGACCAGTCGTTCGGGCCTCCCGGCGCGGGAGACCTGGGACGACCTCACCGATCCCGCGCAGCGCGACGCCGTCGTCGCGGTCCGCGCGGCGGAGGCGGCGGGCGCGACCGTCCACGTCGTGGCCGTGGACGTGACGGACGCCGGCGCCCTCACCGCGTGCCTGGCGCGGCTCCGGTCGCGCGGCGCGCCCGCACTGCGGGGCGTGATCCACTCCGCCGGCGCGGTGGACGACCAGATCCTGGTCCGGATGACGCAGGAGCAGGTCGAGCGCGTCGTGCGGCCCAAGGTGCTGGGCGCCTGGGCCCTACACGAGGCGACGGCCGGCGAGCCGCTCGACTTCTTCGCCCTCTTCTCGTCGATCTCGGCGGTCATTCCGTCGCCGGGCCAGGGCAACTACGCCGCCGGCAACGCCTTCCTGGACGCGCTGGCCCACTACCGCCGGGCGCAGGGACTGCCGGCGCTATCGATCAACTGGGGCCCGTGGGACGCCGGGATGATCGCCAGCCTCGGTCTCCGCGACCTGTACGGGCAGCGCGGGATCGACCTCATCGACCCCGCGACGGGCATGGACCTCCTCGCGGAGCTGCTCGGCTCCGGCGAGGTGCAGCAGGGCGTGGTGTCCGCGCACTGGCCCACCGTGATCGAGAGCTACGCGCTCACCCCGACCCTCGTCGCCCACCTCGGCCGGACGGAGGGCGACGCGGAGGGAGACGGCGAGTCGATCCTCGACCGGCTCGGCTCCGCCGCGGCGGACGACCGCGCGTCGATCGCCGCGGACGGGGTGCGGCTCACCGTGTCCCGCGTGCTGCGGATGGCGGAGGAGCACATCCCCGACGACGAGCCGCTCGGCCGCCTGGGCGTGGACTCGATGCTCGCCACCGAGCTGCGGATCCGCGTGGAGCAGCAGTTCCGCGCCGCCCCGTCGATCGCCTTCCTCCTCGACGGAGCGACAGTGGCGACGATCGCCGCCGAGCTGCTCGCCACCCTCGACTTCTCCGCGGGCGACGTCGAACCCGACGCCGAGGTCGACGACCTCGCGTCCCTGCTCGCGGACCTGGACGACGAGGCCGTAGCCGCCCTGCTCGCCCAGTCCGAGACCACCGAACCCAACGCCGGAGGCCCCCGATGACCGAGATCGAAGACCGCCTGGCGGCGCTCAGTCCCGCCCAGCGCCGCGCCCTCCTGGCCCGGCTCGGGAAGGCGCCGTCGGCCGCGCCCGCCGCGGCGCCGATCACGCCCCGCGTGCGCGAGGGCGACGCCGTGCGGCTCTCGGCCACACAGGAGAACATGTGGTTCCTGGAGCAGTTCCACCCCGCCACGACCATGCACGTCATGTCCGGCGTCGCGCGGCTGCCGATCGACGTCCCCCTCGACGTCTTCACCGACTGCCTGGCCGAGGTGATCGCGCGGCACCCGGTGCTGCGCACGCGGTTCGGCATGGAGGACGGCGAGCCGGTCGCCCGGATCGCACCCGCCGAGCGGCCCGAGGTCGCGTTCCTGGACGGTGTCGACGACGAGCGGATGTGGGACCGGTTCCGCGAGGACGCACGGACCCCGTTCGACATCGCCCGCGAGCCGCTGCTGCGGGCGACCCTCGCGCGCAGCGCCTCCGGCGGCACGTGGGTGCAGATCACACTGCACCACATGGTGGCCGACGGCTACTCCACCGGCATCCTCTTCGCCGAGCTGGGCCGGCTCGCCACCGGACGGCTCGTCGGCCGGCTGCAGCAGCTCCCCGACGTCCCGTTCCAGTACGCCGACGTGGCGCTCTGGGAGCGGGAGCGCGCGGAGGCGGACGCCGACGCCGCGGACATCGCCTACTGGACCGAGCGGCTCGACGGCACGCCGACCGCGCTGACCCTCCCGACGGACCGTCCGCGG
This sequence comes from Tsukamurella hominis, assembly GCF_965137015.1. NCBI lineage: Bacteria > Bacillati > Actinomycetota > Actinomycetes > Mycobacteriales > Tsukamurellaceae > Tsukamurella > Tsukamurella hominis. The sequence continues at coordinate 142,714 of NZ_CBCRZG010000011.1, forward strand.
CCCGCCCGGCAGAGCTACCGCGGCCGCCGGACCGAGTTCGCGCTCACCGCCGAGCAGGCCGCGGCGATCCGCACGTTCAGCGCCGAGCACGGCGTCACCCCCTTCGTGACGGTGCTCGGCGCGTACGCGACGGTCCTGGGCCGCTGGTCCGCGCAGGACGGCGTCGTCGTCGGCGTTCCCGTTGCGCAGCGCTCCCAGCCGGGGTCGGAACAGGTGATCGGCCCGTTCCTCAACACGCTCGCGCTGCCCGTCGCGCTCGAGCCGGGCGAGACGGTCAGGGGCCTCATCGCGCAGGTGAACGCCACCGTGCGCGAGGGCTTCACGCATCAGGACGCGCGCTTCGACCGCGTGCTCTCGGCGCTCGATCTCGGCCGCGACCCCGCGCGCCCGCCGCTGTTCCAGGCGATCCTCAACATGCAGGAGGACCGCAGCGCGCCCGAGATGCAGCTGCGCGACCTGTACAACGGCTGCGCCAAGTTCGACGTGCTGCTGAACGTCACCACGACGCCCGCCACGATGACCGGCACGCTCGACGTCGCGGCGGACCTGTTCGACCAGGAGACCGCCGACGCGCTGATCGACTCCTTCGTCGCGGTGCTCGAGGCGGTGACCGGTTCCTCGACGGGAAAAGAGATCTCGACGTTGCCGCTCTCGACCGTCCCGGTCCCGGCCGACCTGCCCGCCCCGCAGCCCGCCACCCCCGCGCTCGACGAGTACGTGCTCGCCGCGGCACGCGGTTCCGCCGACCGCACCGCGATCGTCGCCGGCGCGGAGCGGATCACCTACGCCGAGTTGAACGCCCGGGTCGAGCGGCTCGCCGCCCGGATCACCGAGCGGCTCGATGCACCGCCGCAGACGCCGGTGGGCCTGCTCCTCCCGCGATCGGCGGCAGTCATCGTCGCCATGCTCGCGACGCTGCGGGCCGGCTACTCCTTCGTGCCGCTCGACCCCGCCTATCCGACCGAGCGCCTCGAATTCATCTGCGCCGACGCGGGCATCCCCGCGCTGATCACCACCGCCGGAAACCTGGCCGAGGTGCCGGGCCTGAACCTCCCGTGGATCGACGCCACCGACGTCGACGACGCGACCGCCGAGGCGGCTCCCGCGCCGTCGACGGAGGATCCCGCGACCCGCACCGCGTACATGCTGTACACCTCCGGCTCCACGGGACGCCCGAAGGGCGTGCGGGTCTCGCACCGCAACGTCGTCACCTTCCTCGAGGCGATGCGCGCGGAGCCGGGCATGGCACCGTCGGACACGCTGCTGGCCGTCACCAGCCCGTCCTTCGACATCGCGATCCTCGAGCTGCTGCTCCCGCTCGCCACCGGGGCGCGGGTCGTCATCGCCGACGGTGACGACGCCCGCGACGGCGACCGGCTCGCTGCGCTGCTCGACGAGCACGCGGTCACGGTCATGCAGGCCACCCCCACCACGTGGCATCTGCTGCTCGACGCCGGCTGGTCCGGCACCCGCGGACTGCGGGCGCTCTGCGGCGGCGAGGCGATGCCCGCCGTGCTCGCGGGCCGGCTCCTCGCCGGCACCGACGAGCTGTGGAACATGTACGGCCCCACCGAGACCACCATCTGGTCGACGGTGCACCGGGTCACCGAGGCCGACGTCGCAGCGGGTGCGATCCCGATCGGCCACCCGATCCGCGGGACCGGAATCGTGGTCGCGGACGCCACCGGCGCCCCCGTCCCCGACGGGGTGTTCGGCGAGCTGTGCATCATCGGCGACGGTGTCACCCTGGGCTACCACGCACGCCCCGAGCTCACCGCCGACCGCTTCGTGACGCTGGCCGGGTCGGAGCGCGCCCGCGCCTACCGGACGGGCGACCTGGTGCGCCGGTTCCGGGACGGGCGGATCGAGTTCGGCGGCCGGATCGACACCCAGGTGAAGGTGCGCGGCTTCCGCGTCGAGCTGGGCGAGATCGAGAGCGCCCTCGAGACCGCGCTGCCCGGCGTCCGCGCGATCGCCGCCGTGGACGCGGCCGGTGCCGCGATCACCGCCTACCTCGAATGCGAGGCGGAACGCTTGGGCGACACCGGTGCCCTCCTCGCGAGGCTGCGGGAGACGCTGCCGCCGTACATGGTGCCGAGCGCGTTCGCCGTCGTCGACGCCTTCCCGCTGACGCCGAACCGCAAGATCGACCGCAAGGCGCTCACGGCCCGGGGCGGCGCACCGGTGGAGCTGGCCGCCGCGAGCGGCACCGAGTACCTCGCCGCCCGCACCGACCTGGAGCGCGACCTCACCGCGATCTGGACCGACCTGCTGTCGTTGCGGACGGCGCCCGGCGTCCGCGACGACTTCTTCCTCCTCGGCGGCCACTCGCTGCTCGCGACGAAGCTGGTCTTCCGGGTGCGGGAGAAGCTCGGCCGGGTGGTGCCCCTGCCCGCCCTGTTCGCGGGCGAACTGACGATCGAGCGGCTGGCGGCGATCCTAGAACAGGGCGGCGCGGGTTTCGAGAGCTCGTTGGTCCTCGCCGACGAGGTCGTTCTGCCGGAGCACATCCGGCCCGCGCCGGGCGCGCCCGTGCGCGACGTCACCGACCCCGGGAACCTGTTCGTCACGGGCGCGACGGGCTTCGTCGGAGCGTTCCTCCTCGCGGAGCTGCTGGACACCTCGTCGGCCACCATGCACTGCCTGGTCCGCGCCGGCTCGCCCGATGCGGGGTTCGACCGGATCCGGAGGACGATGCGCGACTACGGGATCTGGCGCGATGGCTACGCCGCCCGGATCGTCGCGGTGCCGGGCGATCTGACGCGCCCCCGGCTCGGCCTCGACGGCGACGCCTGGGCGGAGCTGGCCGCCACCGCGGACGGCATCATGCACTGCGGCGCCGACGTGAACTTCCTTCGGCCCTATCCGACGCTGAAGCCCGCGAACGTCGACGGCACGGTGCAGGTGCTCGCGCTCGCGTGCGACGGCCCCGTCAAGCCCGTGCACTTCGTGTCGACGACCTACGTCTTCTCGCGGTTCTCGTACCCGCAGGACACCGTCTTCGCCGAGGACGACCGCAGCCCGGTCCAGGATCCTCGCTTCACCTTCGGCTACACCCAGTCCAAGTGGGTGGGCGAGCAGCTCGTCTTCGAGGCCCGTTCACGGGGCGTGCCGACGTTCGTCTACCGCACGGGCCGCGTCGCGGGCCACAGCCGCACCGGGGCGTGCCAGCTGTCGGACTTCCTGTGGCAGACGATCCGGCTCGGCGTCGCCCTGGGCGCGGCGCCGGCGATGGACATGTCGACCGACATCACCCCCGTCGACTACGTGGTCGGCGCGATCGCGCACCTGGCGCGGCAGCAGCACCTCGCCGGACGCACGTTCCACGTCGTCTCGTCGGAGACGGTCGCGGTGCCGGACCTGGTCCGGTGGATGTCCGACTTCGGTTACGCCGGCGAGGAACTGCCGTTCGGCCGGTGGTGCGAGCGCGCCGCGGACCTCGCCGAGCGCGAGGGCGACGAGACGGCCGCCGCGCTGGCGCCGTTCCTCTCGGCGACGCCGCTGGACAACATGCCCGATGCGACCTTCGACGACGCGAACGTGCGGGAGGGCCTGGCCGGCACCGGCATCGCCTGCCCTCCGATCGACGGCGCGTTGCTGCGACGCTACTTCGAGTGGTTCATCGACTGCGGGTACCTTCCGGCGCCGTCGTCCCTGGATCTCCCGGCGAGCGCGGCGTCATGACCGATTCCACACCCCGCGGGCCCGTGGAGCGGACGACCACGACGCTCCGCGAGCGGCGCCGCCGGACACCGGTGCCGCCCCTCAACCCGCCGATGCTGCCCACCGGACGGATGAGAGCGTCCCGCCCGGCGGTGTCCGCGTCCCGGCCCATACCGACCGTGGCGCGACCGCTCCCCTCCGGGCCCGCACGCCCGGCGGCGCGCGTGTCACCGCCCGCCGACCCGCCGCAGCAGGCGCGCCCGGCGGTGGCCACCACCGCGNGGCCGACGGCCGTCGGCTCGTCCGCCCCGCCCGACCGCCCTCCGGCTCCGCC
>NZ_CBCRZG010000012.1:0-139103 GCF_965137015.1 Tsukamurella hominis
AACCACACTGCGCACCCGCGGCCGCCCATCCACACCCCGGACTCTAGCGGCTCAGGGCCCCACTCAGGTGGGGCCGAATGAAACCGCCCTACCGGGGCCAGATCAACTTGACATAGCCACACCAGATCGCGGGTAGTGCTCGACCAGTACCACCCCGAGTAGTGTTTCTGCCCTCGATACCAGCGAAATGTGCGCCACGGCGCTGCCTCGCGAAGGTCCTCCATTGCGGCCGACTTCCACTCCACGGTCCGCTCACAGAGGTCCTCACCGCGGCGGAACGATACTTCCACCGCGGTCCCCGCGGAGCTGCCGGGCGACATGGTCTTGACGGTGCCACTTCCGCCCTCAGATGCGGGGACGTGCCCCGGCGTGTCCCAAACAGTTGGCGGATCCGCCAACTGTCCGCCACGTAGCTTGGGATTCCGCCACGGAATCTGGGACCCTACAGCGCGCCGTCAGCCCTTGGCCATGTCCACGAAGCGCGAGTAGTGCAGCTGGTGGGCGACGGTGACCGTGGCGGTGGGGCCGGCGCGGTGCTTGCCGAGGATGAAGTCGGCCTCGCCGGCGCGGGGGTCGTCGCGCTCGTAGGCGTCGGGGCGGTGGACCAGGACGACCATGTCGGCGTCCTGCTCGAGCGAGCCGGACTCGCGGAGGTCGGCGACCTGGGGCTTCTTGTCGGTGCGCTGCTCGGGGCCACGGTTGAGCTGTGCGACGGCGATGAGCGGGACCTCGAGCTCCTTCGCGAGCAGCTTCAGCTGCCGGGAGAACTCCGAGACCTCCTGCTGACGCGATTCGACCTTCTTGCCCGAGGTCATCAGCTGCAGGTAGTCGATGACGATGAGCTTGAGGTCGTGCCGCTGCTTGAGCCGGCGGGCCTTCGCGCGGATCTCCATCATCGTGAGGTTCGGCGAATCGTCGACGAACAGCGGCGCCTCGGAGATCTCCGACATGCGGCGCGCCAGGCGGGTCCAGTCGTCGTCGGACATCTTGCCCGAGCGCATATCGGCGAGCTTGATCCGCGCCTCCGCGGAGAGCAGGCGCATGACCACCTCGGTCTTGCTCATCTCGAGGCTGAACAGGACGCCGGGCATCTGGTGCTCGATGGCGCAGGAGCGCAGCACGTCGAGCGCCATCGTCGACTTACCGGCACCGGGGCGCCCGGCGACGATGATCATCTGGCCGGCGTGCAGGCCGTTGGTGAGCGCGTCGAAGTCCGTGAAGCCGGTGGGTACGCCCATACTGACGCCGCCGCGCGAGGCGATCGCGTCGATCTCGTCCATCGTGGGCTGCAGCAGCTCCTCGAGGATCACGTAGTCCTCGGAGGCCTTGCGCTCGGTGACGTCGTAGACGGCCGCCTGGGCCCGGTCCACGACCTCGGCCACGTCGGCGCCGTCGGACCCCGAGTAGCCGTACTGGACGATCCGGGTCCCGGCCTCGACGAGCCGCCGCAGGATGGCCTTCTCGGCGACGATCTCCGCGTAGTAGCCGGCGTTCGCGGCGGTGGGCACCGTGGAGATCAGCGTGTGCAGATAGGGGGCGCCGCCGACGCGTTTGAGCTCGCCCTTGCGATCGAGCGTGGCGGAGACCGTGACCGCGTCCGCAGGCTCCCCGGCGCCGTAGAGGTCGAGGATCGCGTCGTACACCGACTGGTGCGCGGGCCGGTAGAAGTCGCCCGGGCTGATCACCTCGAGGACGTCCGCGATGGCGTCCTTGGAGAGCATCATGGCGCCCAGCACCGACTGCTCGGCGGCGATGTCCTGCGGGGGCTGGCGGCCGAAGTCTTCGGCGGGCGGACCGTCGGGCCTGGGCTCCGGACGGCCCACGGGACCCGGAGTGAACTCCTGCTCGTCCGTGACCGACACCGCGCACCCGCCTCTCTCTCGTCCGCGCTCGCCGGTCGGCGGCGCGGACTCATCCGTACTCCCTCGGTCTACCCCGCACCCCTGACAGTTTCCGGATCGGAAAGCCGGCGCGGGCGCGTGACGGACGCACGTGAACGCTAGGCCCTCCGCTCGGCACCGCAAAGTGGAGCTGTGGATGGATCTGTGAGTGGCCTGTGGATGGCGCGCGGTCAGGGTGGGGACGCCGGTGTGGACCGATGGGGAAAACCTGTGGAGAGTCCGGAGGGCATTCTTCGTCGCCCCAGTTCGCAACGGGTAATGAGGGTGGGTACCGTTGTGGATCGAGATTCCTCCGCGTGTCGCACCGACCTGACATTCGGGCGTGTCGTGAGTGAATCGGTCGGCGTCGGGCCGGGAAAACCACCCCCAGTTGTTACCGGCCGGTCACCTGCCGTGCCCCCTACCAGCGCGAACGCGTCACGTAACGTCGGTGCACCTTCTTCCGGCCCCGGCAGCCGCGTATTCTGATCGGTGCATCAATGACTGCGGAAGGACCCACCCGATGAACACCTCCACGATCACGGCGCGCACAGCCGGCGTCGCGGTCGCGCTCGCGGCCGTCGCCACGTGCGCCATCGGATCCGCGGGCGCGGCCCCTGCCCCCGCCCCCACGCCGAAGCCGAAGCCGGCGTCGGTCTCCGCCACCTGCACGAGCGCGAACCCGATGTTCGTGGTCGGCGGCCAGATGCTGACGTGGAAGGTCACCGCCACCGTCGGCGCCCCGGGCCAGATCCTGGTCTCCGGGACCGGCAACGCGAGCGCGCGCGACCTCGTCCTGAGCCAGTTCGCCTCGTCCGCGACCCTGTCGTGGAACAACACCACCTCGGGCAAGTTCGGCAGCGCAAAGCTCAACGGCGTCGGCCAGCTGCCCGTCCTGAACAAGACGCCCATCGTCACCGGTAAGGGCGCCGTGACCTTCAACCTGGTCATCAAGACCGGCGCGGGCAGCGAGTGGATCGGCACGCAGACCAGCACCCCGTGCGTCGGCACGATCACCGTCTGACCGACCCCGGACACCAGAAGGACCCCCACCGCCCGAGGGCGATGGGGGTCCTTCTCGTCTGTGCGATTACTGCGCGGCGACGGTGAGCGCGAACTTCGCGCGCACGTCCGGGTGCAGCACCACGACCACGGGGAACGAGCCCGTGGACTTGATGTGCCCCTGCGGCAACTCGATGCTGCGCTTGTCGACGGCGGGGCCACCGGCGGCCTTGAGCGCGGCGGCGACATCGGCAGCGGTGACCGAGCCGAAGAGCTTGCCCGAATCGGCGGTCTTCACGGTCAGCGAGACGGACTCCAGGCCCTCGATGGCCTGCTTCAGCTCGTTGGCGTGATCGAGGCCGCGCACACGCTTGGCCTCCTGGCTGCGGCGGATGCCCTCGACCTGCTTCTCGGCGCCGCGGGTGGCGACGATGGCCAGGCCGCGGGGCAGCAGGTAGTTACGGCCGTAGCCGTCCTTGACCTCGACGGTGTCGCCGGGGGCGCCCAGGTTGTCGACGTCGGCGGTGAGGATGAGCTTCATTTCTTCACCCCTCCTTAGCGGGTCGTCGACGTGAACGGCAGCAGTGCCACCTCACGCGCGTTCTTGACGGCGATCGCGATGTCGCGCTGGTGCTGGACGCAGTTGCCCGTCACGCGACGGCTGCGGATCTTGCCCCGCTCCGACAGGAACCGACGCAGCAGCGTGGTGTCCTTGTAGTCGATCTTGGTGTTCTTCTCCTTGCAGAACGTGCACGCCTTGGCCTTGACGGCCTTCTCGACGCGCACCTTCCGGCCATTGCCCTTACCGGCCATGGTGTTGGTACTCCTTGATGAGGTCTACTTCGGCGCCCGGCGAACCGGGACGCCTTCACAGTGTTCGATCCCGGGGATCAGAACGGCGGATCGTCGTTGCCGCCGCCGAAGCTGCTCCCGGCCGCGGGGGCACTGCCCCACGGATCGTCTGCGGGCTGGTTCTGGCGCGGAGCCTGCTGGGCGGGCTGGCTGTAACCGCCACCGCCGCCCTGGTTGCCGCCACCGAAACCGCCGCCGCCACCGCCGCGCTGCGTGCGCGTCGGCTTCGCCGTCGCATACCGAAGGGAGGGGCCGATCTCGTCGACCTCGAGTTCCACCACCGTGCGCTTGTTGCCCTCGCGATCGTCGTAGGACCGCTGCTTGAGCCGGCCGGAGACGATGACGCGCGTGCCCTTCGTGAGCGATTCGGCGACGTTCTCCGCCGCCTCACGCCAGATGTTGCAGCGCAGGAACAGCGCCTCGCCGTCCTTCCACTCGTTGGTGTTCCGGTCGAAGGTGCGGGGCGTGGAGGCGACGGTGAAGTTGGCCACCGCCGCACCCGACGGGGTGAAGCGCAGCTCCGGATCCGCCGTCAGATTGCCGATGACCGTGATGATCGTGTCGCCTGCCATGTGTTTCTCCCTGTCGTTAGTGCGCGACTAGTTCTGCCGCAGCACCTTAGTGCGAAGCACCGACTCGTTCAGCTTGAGCTGGCGATCCAGCTCGTTGACGGTCGCCGGCTCGGCGGTCAGATCGATCACCGCGTAGATGCCCTCGGCATTCTTGGAGATCTCGTAAGCAAGACGGCGCTTGCCCCAGATGTCGACGTTCCCGATCGATCCGCCGTCCTTGCGGACCACGTTCAGGAAGGTCTCCAGCGAGGGTGCGACGGTGCGCTCATCCAGGCTCGGATCCAGGATCACCATCAGTTCGTAATTACGCATGGGCTTTTCGCCTCCTCCTATGGACTATGCGGCCGTGGACTCTCCACGGCAGGAGCGTTGCCCTCAAGGCAACCGGACCAGGGTACCCCAACCCCCTGCCACCAGCGAAATCGGCCGGTTGACGAGCTGATCCTGAAATTCGCCGCAAAATCCTGCCGAGATAGAGAACATTCCCTAACATGTGCCAGGAAGGAGGTGGGCTATGACATCGCGATCGTCTCAGGATGCGCCCACTGCGCGGCCCGGCGCACTCGACGCGCTCCGCAGGAATCTCGACGACAACGCGCTGGGCCCCGTCCGAACCCTCGGGCGCACCGTCGAACTCGTCCTCCACTCCTTGGTGTCCATGGTGGCCGACCTCCTCCGGGGCCGGGTCCAATTCCGGGAGATCGTCGTCCAGGCGTGGTTCCTCGTGAGCGTGACCGCGATCCCCGCCTTCCTCATGGCCATTCCGTTCGGCGTCATCGTCACGATCCAGATCGGCAGCATCGTCAACCAGATCGGCGCGGGTTCACTGATGGGTGCCGCGAGCGGCCTCACCGTGATCCAACAGGCCGCCCCCATGGCCGCCGGCCTTCTCCTCGGCGGCGCCGGCGCCTCCGCTATCGCCGCCGACCTCGGCTCCCGCACCATCCGCGAGGAGGTCGACGCCATGCGGGTCATGGGCATCGATCCCGTCCGCCGGCTCGTCGTTCCCCGGATCCTTGCGGCCACCTTCGTCGCGCCGCTGCTCTGCGTCTTCATCACGGTCGTCGGCATCGGCGCCGCGTACTACCTGGCCGTCGCCGGGCAGGACGTCACACCGGGCAGCTACTGGCTCAGCTTCGGCGCCTACGCGACCACGCGCGACTTCGGATTCGCCCTCGTCAAGGCTGCGATCTTCGGTGTCATGATCGCCGTCCTCGGTTGTCAGCACGGCCTCGAGGCGAAGGGCGGAGCGCGCGGCGTCGCGGACGCGGTGAACACGACCGTCGTGGTCTCCACCGTGGGCATCATCGTGCTCAACTTCGCGCTCACCCAGATCTACACGACCTACTTCCCCATGAGGGTGGGCTGACCATGCACCTCCACGCACCGCACGCACAACCCTCTACGTCCCGCACGAGGGTGGGCTGACCATGCACCTCCACGCACCGCACGCACAACCCTCTACGTCCCGCACGAGAGTCGGCTGACCCGTGACCATCGCCCCGTACCGCCCGAAGGGCCTCCGCACCCTCGGCCGGCTCAACGACTCGCTGCGCGGTGCCCTCGCCCGCCTCGGCCAGATGGTCTCGTTCGTCGTCGCCTCGGTGGGGCTGATCCCGCACGCACTGCGGAACTACCCCAAACAGACGGTCCGCACCATCACCGACCTCACCTGGGGACGCGGCGCCGTGATCGTCGGCGGCGGTACGTCGCTGATGATGGTGGTGCTGGGCCTCGCCGTCGGCGGGACGGTGGCGATCCAAGCCTTCGCCTCCCTCGATCTGCTCGGCATGGGCCCGCTCACCGGCGTCATCGCCGCACTGGCGAACACCCGCGAGTTCGCGCCGATCCTCGCCGCCGCGGGCTTCGCCGTCCAGGCCGGATGCCGCATGACCGCCGAGATCGGCGCCATGCGGATCACCGAGGAGATCGACGCGCTGGAGGCGCTCGGCCTCCGCTCGATCTCCTTCGTGGTCAGCACACGCATGATCGCCGGCGTGGTCGCGATCGTGCCGATCTTCCTCATCGCGATCATCGTGAGCTTCTTCGCCAGCAGCACCATCGTCACGCTGGCGCAGGGCGACGCGGCCGGCACCTACGAGCACTACTTCCAGCAGTTCCTCTCCCCCGCCGACCTCATCGCCTCGATCGCCAAGGTGGTCGTCTTCATCTGCGCCGTGATCCTCATCCATTGCTACCAGGGCTTCTTCGCCGCGGGCGGCCCCGAGGGCGTGGGCGTCGCATCGGGCCGCGCCGTCCGCGCCTCGATGGTGGCCATCGTGGTGCTCGACATGCTGATGACCCTCGGCATCTGGGGCGCCAGCAGCGAATTGGTCTTCCGGGGGTGACGACGTGACGACGCGATGGCCCTCACCGGTGACGGGCATGATGACGCCCGGCCCCGTGCTCCTGCGCCGCGGCATCGCCGCGGTCCTCGCGGTGCTCCTGGCCGTCACTTCCATCTGGGCCGTCCGCGCGATCGTGACCACGCCGCCGAAGACCCTCACCCTCGTGGTCCGCAACGTCGCGCCCGGCGTCGGACCCGGTACCGCGGTGGAGATGGACGGGCTCCGCGTCGGCGAGGTCACCGATATCGTCGACCGGGGTTCCGGTCGACTGGGTGTCGCGATGCAGCTCAACGGCGCCGCCGACGATCTGGTGACCGATGCCGTCAAGGTCGCTTTCGCGCCGGGCAACACGTTCGGCATCACGGTCGTCGCGCTCACCCCGGGACGGGGCGGCCGCGCCCTCACTTCGGGCGCCTCGTGGGAGCCGCTCTCGACGCCCGACGACGGCACCATGGCGTCCCTGCTCCGGTCGCTCAGCACGATGGAACGCGAGAGCTTCCGCCCGCACATGGCCGAGCTCATCGCACAGATGGACACGACCACCCGGCAGTTCCTGCCCTTCCTCGGCGCGGTCGGCGCCATCGCGGAGGCGAACGCCGATACGCAGCGGATCCCGACGTCCGAAACGCTCCCGACGATCGCCTCCACGCTCGGAGCGCTGGACACGTCGGTCAAGCGAATGCTCCCCGGGCTCCGGACCCTCTGGTCCTGGTCCGGGCCGGATACCCCCGGCTACCCGGAACGGCAGACCGCCACCATCAACGCCCTGGCTTACGACTTCTCGCCCGCGCTCGCCGCGCTGCTCAGTGCCCCCAATGTCGCCGCGCTCACGGAGGTTCTGGTGCCCGTCCGCGAACTCGCCACCCGCTCGGTGGCGAGCTTCCCCGACGCCGCACGCAACGGACGCCAGCTCGAGGAACTGATCGAACGGATCCGGCGGTCCATGCCGGACAGCGGATCCGGCCCGGTCCTGAACCTCGACGTCACGTTCCGGCAGTTCCCCGCCATCGCCACACTGCTGCCGCCCGTGCCCCAATTCTCCGTGACCCCGCCCGGCAAGCCGGCTCCGCCCAAGGCCACCCCCGCGCCGAGACCATCGACCGGTGCGACGGCGACGGCGACCGCCACCGCCGGCGTCGCGTCGACCACGGCCGCTCCGACCACGACGAGGGGCCGCTGACGTGCGCACCGCCCGCAATCCAGGAACCCTGCTCCTGATCTTCGTCGTCCTTATCGCGGTCGGCGGGGCGTTCACCGTGCGCGCGCTCACCCGCCCCGCACAGGCCGCGCAGTCGCCGTACACGGCCATGTTCACCAACGCCTCCGGCCTCCGTTCCGGCGACGACGTGCGGCTGCTCGGGGTCCAGGTCGGCAAGATCAGCGATGTCACTCTCGACCAGGGCGATGCCGCACGCGGCTCTCTCGCCCGGGTCGCCTTCACCGTCGACCGCGACCAGCGGATCACCACCGCCACAACGCTGTCGATCCGGTTCCAGAACCTCACCGGCCTCCGGTACCTGGAACTCTCGCCGAGCGACGCGCAGGCCGACACCGTCGCCCCGCGGTCGACGATCGGGACGGATCGAACGGTGCCCTCGTTCGACGTGACGACGATCTTCAACGGACTCCAACCCGTCCTCGCCGCAATGCAGCCCGAGCAGATCAACCACCTCGCGCAATCGATCGCGGCCGTCGTCGAGGGCGACGGCTCCGGCCTGGGACCGCTTCTCGACGCGCTGCAGACGCTGAGCCGGTTCACCAACGACCGCTCCGCGCTCCTCCAGACCCTGGTCGGCAACCTCAAGACGATCAACGACAGCCTCGGCGGGAGGTCCGGCGCCCTGCCGACCGTGATCGGCTACCTGAAGGGCATCGGCGAGGTGATGCGGAACGCGGCCCCGTCGACGAAGATCCTGTCCGACCAGGGCGCCGAGCTGATGTCTGCGGCCGATGCGCTCCTGCGCGGCGCGGGCCTGCAGCCCGCCGGCAGCTCGCTCCTCGAGCTCGCCCGCCCCGAGCTGCCGCGCCTGCAGAGCCTCGTGGACCTCGCCGCGCTGCTTCCCGGCCTGTTCGCGAACCTGACGCAGCAACAGGTCCCCTCCGCCGGCGGCGACACCGGCTGCAGCCGCGGCGAGGCCCAGCTGCCCGCCGGCGTCCTCGTCTTCCTCCGCGGAACGAAGGTGACGCTGTGCAAGCGCTGAACCTGCCCGTGAACCTGCTGCGCGACGGCTACGGCCTCGCCACCAAGCTGGCTTCCGGCATCGAGGAGGCCTGGGCGCAACCGAGTTCGAAGAAGCGGCAGCTCACCTTCGGCGTCCTCGGAGTGGCCCTGGCGCTCGTGCTGATGATCGCCAGCTCGGTGCTCGCCGCCCGGCCGATCGGCACCACCACCTACACCGCGAACTTCCCCGAAGCGGGCATGGTCCGACCGGGCGACGACGTCCGCGTGGCCGGCGTCTCCGTCGGCACCGTCGAGCGGGTGGCCCTCGAGGGCGGCCATGTGAACGTGGGCCTGCGGATCAAGAAGAAGGTGCACATCGGCGACCAGTCCCGCGTCGCGGTGAAGATGCTGACCGGCGTCGGCGGGTATTTCGTCGACATCGACTCGATCGGCACCTCCTCGCTGGGCGCGACGGCCATCCCACCGGCGCGCGTGCGCATCCCGTACAGCCTGGTGGAGACCTTCCAGCAGGCGGATCCGAAGATCCGCGCGATCGACCCGACGCCGTTACGCGAGTCGCTCGCCCAGATCCAGCGGGCGACGAGCGGCAACTCCGGCCAGATGAAGGAGCTGCTGTCCACCCTGCAGGGCGTGGTGCAGAGCATCTCGACGCAGAAGGAGGAAGTCGGCGGATTCGTGCAGACGCTGGCCGACTACTCGGCCGCCATCGACCGCAACGGCGACGTCCTCACCCAGGTCATGCGTGACATGAACATCTACTTCTCCACGGCGCGGCTGAACGTCGCCGGCTACAAGCGGTTCATGACCTCGCTCGACCTCGTGCTCAAGCGCATCATCCCGCCGGCGAACTTCTACCAGGAGAACCTCGCCTCCATGGAGGCCCAGTTCAACCTCATGTCGGGCCAGATCGGCGCGCTGCTCACCAAGTACCAGAAGATGATCGACGACGCGATGGCCCTCCTGAGGCGGATCCAGTCCTCGGTGAAGCCGGACGGCACCATCGTCCTCGACGGTTCCGTCCCGACGATCTCGTCCCAGTACTGCATCCCGCTGGAAGGGGCACCGTGCTGATGATGTCCAAGATCCTGGGCTCGAAATGGTTGGTCACCGCGATCGCGATCACGGTGGTCGGGTCGATCATCGCGGGCGCGCTGTACGTCGCGCGAACCCCCGAGAAGGCACAGGCGCGCTACTGCGCGCTGATGCCCGACGCGATCGGACTCTACGTCGGCAACCCGGTGACCCGGCTCGGCGTCCCGATCGGAAGGGTCACCGCGGTCCGCCCCGAGAACACCGCGGCCCGAGTGGAGTTCGACATCGACGCCGACCAGGCCGTGAGCGCCGGCACCGGCGCGGTCACCGTCGCCGCCTCCCTGATCGCCTCCCGACAGTTGGCGCTCGTCGACGATGCCCGCAAGGGACCCGCCCTGCAGGCCGGGACGTGCCTGACCGACACCAAGACCCCACAATCCCTCAGTCGCAGCCTCAGCTCCATCGGCGACGCGGCGGCCAGGCTCACCACCGACGGCGGGCCCGAACAGGCCAAGCAGGTGCAGGACTCGCTCACCTCGCTGGCCGCGGCCGTCGACGGCACCGGACCCGACGTCAACGGCGTCATCGAGAGCCTCGCCGCACTCCTCGACGACCCGGGCCCCGGTGTCGGCGACGTGGGACGCAGCATCGACTCGCTCTCGTCCCTCACCGGCGGCATGACCTCGAACTGGAACCCGCTCAAGCAACTCCTCCTCACCACCCCCGACGGCCTCGCCGACATCATCGTGCCGACCGCGAAGACGACCGAGACCCTCGGTGAGGCCCTGATCCCGCTCGGGAAACTGCTGCGCGACCTGATCTCCCACTACGGCCACAACCTCTGGCCGCTCCTCGACACCGTGATTCCGGCGTCACGGCTGGTCAGCGCGGGCGTCAAGAACTGGGGCGATCTCCTCGGCTTCCTGCCGCCGTTGATCGACGCCTTCAACGTCTCCTTCGACCAGCGCACCCTCGGTCTCAAGATCGTCTTCACCCCGCCGTCGACGAAGATGGTCGCCCGCAACCCGGAACTGACCTGTGCGAACGTCAACCGGATCGCCCCGGGACAGTGCAAGGTCGTCGACCCCGGCCACATCGACGTCGACCTGATCTCGGCCATCCTCCGCGGGACGGGAGCCGCCCGATGAACCGCCCCGCCCTCCGCAGCCGCATCACCCGCGGCCTGCTCCTGCTCGTCGTCCTCGGGCTCGGCGTCGTCGGCGTGCTCCGGGCGAGCCCGTCGACACTGCCCGATCCGACCACGTGGTCCACCTCGGGATGGCCGCTGCGCGTGGAGTTCTCCAACGCCCTGAACCTGCCCGACCAGGCACAGGTCCGGTTCAACGGCCGCTCCGTGGGCCGGATGGAATCGGTCCGGCTCGAGGGCGACCGCGCCGTCGCGACCCTGAACATCAGCGAGCCCGCCAGCATCCCCACGGACACCAGCGCCGAGCTGCGGCAGGACACGCTCCTCGGCGACGTCTACATCGCCCTCGTCTCGGCGCCCACCTCGACCGCGCAGCCGCTGCGCGCGGGCGGGCTCATCCCCCTCGCGCAGAGCCGCCCGCCGGATCACGTCGAGGACCTCATGACGAGCCTGTCCGGCTTCCTCGGCAGCGGCGGCGTCTCGCAGCTCGGCAACACGATCCAGCGGATCGACGGCGCCTTCCCCGACGATCCGGCCCGCACCCGCACGATCACCGACAATCTGGCATCCACGATCATGGCCTGGGCCAACGACACGAGCTCACTCGACGCCGCGCTCCGCTCCGTCGTCGGGGTCACCGGCTCGCTCGCCGCCGAGCACACGATGCTCAGCGAGTACCTCGCGCCCGAGGGCCTCCGCCGCTGGGGCGTCATCTCCGAGACGGCCCGAGTGACCGAGGTCTTCGCCTCGCTCGCCCCGCTGATCAAGAACGCCGCTCCGCTGACCCCCGGCATCCGCGACCTCGCCGCGCTCTTCACCCAGGTCGTCAGTCCGCTCCTGCTCCTCGATCGACCGGTCGGCGCCAGCCGCCCCGACAACCTCATCAACCTGCGGAACCTGTTCCGGGACACGATCATCCCGTGGGTCGAACACGGCCCCAAGGTGAACGTCGTGAAGGTCTCCGACGGCCCCGCGGTGCCCACCGCGGAGAAGGCCGAGCAGGCACTGCGCGCGATGCGCATGATCGGGGCCGTCCGATGAAGAAGGAACTCCTCGCCAACGCCATCACCTTCACCGTGGTCCTTCTCGTCGGGCTGTTCATCCTCCTCGTCGGGTACATGGGGCTGCGCCCGGGCGTGACGTACACGACGCTGTCGCTCAAGCTCCCGCACACCGGACAGCTGTCCGCCGGCTCGCCGATCCTGTTGCGCGGCGTCCGGATCGGCGACGTCACCGGCGTCGAACCGTCGACCGACGGGGTGCGGATCACCCTCCGCTACCCGACGGAGTACCGCATCCCCGTCGACTCGGCCCTGTCGGTCGAGCAGCTCAGCGCGCTCAGCGAGCCCTACGTGGAGTTCGCCCCGCGATCCTCCGGCGGCGACGTCTTCGCCTCCGGCGCCGAGATCCCGGCCACCGCGGTCTCCCAGTCCCGATCGGTCAGCGACGTCTTCCAGGCGCTCGCCGCGCTCAACCGCACGGCCGACTCGGGCGCGCTCGGCGGGATCGTCAAGACGGCGTGGCAGGCCACGTCGGGTCGCGACGACGACCTCACCACCCTCAGCCGGGCCGGCCAGTTGCTCAGCTCGACGGTGCTCAGCCGGATGCCGGCGATCCGCAGTATGTTCGCCAACACCCAGATCTACTCGGCGGACCTGGACTGGACGACGAACGCCGTGCAACGGCTCGGCGCCGAGTTCGAGAACACCGGGAACGTGGTGCTCAGCGCGGTGCAGACGGTGCTGCGGATGGTGACGTCGCTCGACGCGCCGGATCCGTTCCTGAACACCATCGACCCGTTCGTCAAGCGGCTCAAGCCCTACCTCGACGAGCTGCTTCCCGCGCTCGCCACCACCGGCGGACCGTTCATCTCGATCTTCTCCGCGCTCAACCGGACGGTCCCGCAGATCGACCTCAGCACGCTCCTGTCGAACGCCCTGCAGGTCGCCGGCACCGACGGTGCCGCCCGCGTCACCCTGACCCTTCCCCGCCCCTGACCACCAGAGAGGAACCCATGGCGCAGGAGCACGACGACCCCGACGAGGTCGCCGCCGACACGTCCGCCCCGGCCGACGACGCCACGCCCGCCGGGGACGCCGCCGATCGGGCGACGGATCGCGCCGGCGAGGACGCGGGGACGGAGTCCGCGCCGCCGATCTCGACCGCGAAGCCTCCTCGGCAGGCGGCGGCCCGATCCGCCTCCACGCGGAACAAGCCGCGAGTCGAGGACTCCGCGGAGGGGCCCGCCGGGCGGGCACCGTCGGGCACGCTGCGCACCGTCCTCGCGACGGTGGTCGTCGTCGCGCTCGTCGCGGTCTCCGTGCTGCTCTACCTGCAGACCCGCACCCTCGACACCGAGCGCCGCGAGGCCGCCGACCGGGCGCGCGCGGAGCAGATCGCCTCCGACTACGCCGTCAAGGCGGCGACCATGGACTACCGCGACCTGACGCCGTGGCTCAACGGCGTGAAGGCCGGGGTGACACCGGAACTGGCGAAGAAGTACGACTCCATCCTCGACCTCATGCGCGAGGTGGTCACCCCGCTGCGGCTCACCTCCAGCGGGCGGGCGTCCTTCGCCAAGACCACCTCCGAGGTCAACGGCATCTACCAGGTGAAGGTCGCCGTCGACGTCTCCTCGCAGAACATCCAGGCCCCACAGGGCACCGTCAGCACGAGCACCTACTCGGTGAGCCTCGACCGGAACCGCGACTGGATCATCACGGAGGCGGGCGATCCCGCGAACCCCAACGCCGTGCTCAGCGGCGTCGGCGGCGGCTCCGGCGCGACAACGCCCGCGAACCCGTCCGCCTCGGCCGGCGCCCAGCCGTCCGCCACGCCGACCATGCCAGCACTGCCGGCACCGTCGGGCACCCCCAACTGACCGCCCGGAGGACGAACGATGTTGCAGCGCTTCCTCGACTACGAGATGAAGGTCTCCGAGTTCCTCGGGTTCCTGATCCTGGTCGGCATTCCGTACGGGATCATCGGTCTCGTCTGGTCGCTCACGCACATGGACCACCTCGGGAACCTCAGCGGGATCGATCGGATCATCTCCTTCCTCGGCGCCATCGTCTGTTGGCCGGTACTGCTCTTCTCGAATGTGACGATGCAGTGATGGCCCTGGTGTGGATCATCGACCTGGTGGTCCAGTACGTGAAGATCCTCGGCGGCCGGCAGAAGGTGCCCGCCGTGGTGCGCATCGCCGCCTGGCTGCTGCTCGTCGCCGCCGTGATCACCCTCGTCGGCCTCGTCGTGCTCGGCCTGATCCGCCTCGATCAGTACCTCGCCACGATTCCACCGAACCGCTAGGAGCACCGCCGTGTCACAGTCGTCCAGCCCCGCCGCGGACGTCGGCTCGTCCGACGGTGCGCCACTCACCCTCGAACGCACCCGGATCGCTATTCCGGGCACCCACCGCCGGTACACGAAACGCGACCTGGCCGTCACCGATGCGCTCGACTTCTGGGCGTTCGCCGGCGCCGCCGCCAACGTCGCGATGCAGATGAGTAGCCCCGGGGTCGGCTACGGCGTCGTGGAGTCGCCGGTGGAGAGCGGCGCGCTGATGAAGCGCCCGTGGAAACGCGCGCGGACCACGACGCAGTACCTCGCGGTCGCGATCCTCGGCACCGACAAGGAGAAGGAGGCCTACCGCGAGGCGGTCAACACGGTGCACCGGCAGGTGAAATCGAAGCCGGGAGCCCCTGTCAAGTACAACGCCTTCGACCGGAACCTTCAGCTCTGGGTGGCCTCGTGCCTCTTCGTCGGCTTCGAGGACGGGTACCAGATGCTCAACGGGAAGCTCCCCGCGAATCAGGCGGAGAGTTTCTACCAGTCCTGCGCGACGCTCGGCACGACCCTGCAGGTACCGCGCGACATGTGGCCCGCGACGCGCGCCGAGTTCGACGAGTACTGGGTCCGCGCGTGCGCCGAGACCCGTCTGGACGAGCCGGTCGCTGCGTACATCGACGATCTCCTGAACCTGCGGATGATCAACTGGCCCATGCGGCTGGTGTTCGGCGGCCTGCTGAAGTTCCTCACGGCGGGCTTCCTCGCGCCCTACTTCCGCGAGCAGATGCACGTCGAGTGGACGGCGGCGGATCAGCGCCGGTTCGACAACCTCTTCGCGTTCGTGGCCTTCGTCAACCGCTTCATCCCGCGGTTCCTGCGGTTCGGGCCGACGCGTTCGGTGATGCTGGACCTGCGCCTACGGATCGGCGCGGGCAAGCCGCTGGTCTGAGCGCGCGGCACCGTCAGGCGGGGAAGAGCACCGCACAGACGAGGGCGTACACCTCGGCCTGGAAGGCGGGATCCGTGTCGAAGCGGCGGGTGCGCCCCACGTCGAAGACCACGGCGAAGGCCGCGTGCACCAGGAACGTGGCCTCCGCGGACGTCAGCTCGGGCCGGACCGCGACCACCGCGTCGGCGAACGCCGCGATGTTGGCCCGCTGGACCCCCGCGAGCCGGCTGCGGTCCGCGTCCGGGACGTTGCCGATCTCGCGGAAGTAGACGGTCATCAGCTTCGACCGCAGGAAGGACAACTGCACGTAGGCCTGCGCGAGCGCGGCGAGCCGGCCCGCAGGATCCTGCACCGCCGTGGAGACCTCCGCGATCGCCCCCGCGACGCCCTCCGCCGCCTGATCGAGGGCGCTCACCAGGATGCCGGCCTTGCTCGGGAAGTAGCGGTACATGCCCGACGGGACGATCCCCGCGGCGGTCCCGATCTTGCCCATGCTGACGTTGTGGAAGCCGTGCTGGAAGATCTGCTCGATCGCCTCGACCAGCACCTGCTCCTGGCGACCCGTCTCCGGCTCGGGCTCGGCGGGCGGCGCGACCGCGTACGGAACCCGCGGCGCGGGCAGCGCCAGCACCCGCCGCGCGGCTGCGCCGAGCACGGCCTCGGCCCGCTTCTGGGCCAGGACCGTCCGGTGCGCGGTGACGCTGCCGGTCACACTGATCAGGGCGACGCTGCGGAGGTCGATCTCGGCCCGGTCCACACCGGGTAGTGCGGGCTGTGCGGCATCGGCGACGGTGCCGATCATCGCGGTGAGCTGCTCGCGGATCCGCGCCCGGTCCTCGCCCTCAAGGAGGCGCTGCTCCCACCGGAACAGCCCCCCGGTGTTGCGGCGCTCGAAGGAGACCCCCAGGGCCGCCTCGATGATCGCGTCGACCCGCTCCCCGGGTTCCTTCCCCGCGGTGGCCTCGGCGGCGTCGTCAACGGCGTGGCACAGCGCATCGGAGGCCGAGGTGATCGCGTGCTCGAGCAGCGCGTACTTGTTGGGGAAGTGCCGGTAGACGGCGGGCCCGCTGATGTCGAGGGTCGCGGCGATCTCCTCGATCCCCACGCCGTGATAGCCGCGCCGGGAGAAATCCTCGGCGGCGACCCGCGCGATCTGCTCGCGCCGGTCCTTGGGCCGCTTCCGCCGCGCCTGGGTCACGTCTACTCCTCTTCACACCGTCCGCATCGAGAGTACTCACTGTCCGGAGCCCGTCCGCGGTGTACCGTCAACACTATAAGTAAGTGAACATTCACACACCGATTCGGTGGAACAACCGGGAGGACCGCATGACCACGAGCGCCGAACCGAGTGCTACGACCACATCGGATGTCGTCACACCGACGTCGTCGCCGCAAGCGGTGGATCCGGTGGCCCAGGGGTACCGCATCGCGATCTCCGCACCCGCTCGCCCTGCGCACGTACTCACCGTGCTCGCCGACGCCATGGACGTCACCTCGCTCGCGGCGGGGGCCGCGAACGTGGTGATGCAGCTCGTGAACAAGCCCGTCGCCTACGGGGTGATGGAGTCGCCGGTCGACTCCGGCTCGTTGTACAAGCACCCGGTCAAGCGCACCCGCACCACGATCAGCTATCTCGCCGTCGCTGTGCTCGGCACCCCCGAGGACAAGGCCCGCTACCGGGAGGCCGTCAACACCGCGCACCGGCAGGTCCGCAGCACCGCGTCGAGTCCGGTCAAGTACAACGCGATGGACCGCGGCCTGCAGCTGTGGGTCGCGATGTGCCTGTACATCGGCTACGAGGACACGCACCAGCTGCTCCGCGGCCGCATGAACCGCGAGCAGCGCGCGCTGTTCTACCGCGACGCCGCGCCGCTGGGCACCACGCTGCAGGTGCCCGCCGACCTCTGGCCCGCGACGCCGGAGGAGTTCGACGCGAAGTGGGTCGAGCTGTGCGCCACGCGGATCAACCCCGACGAGACGGCTCGCACCTACCTGCGGCAACTCGTCGACTTCACCTTCGTCGGCA
Source organism: Tsukamurella hominis (assembly GCF_965137015.1). Taxonomy (NCBI): domain Bacteria; kingdom Bacillati; phylum Actinomycetota; class Actinomycetes; order Mycobacteriales; family Tsukamurellaceae; genus Tsukamurella; species Tsukamurella hominis. The sequence continues at coordinate 17,279 of NZ_CBCRZG010000012.1, forward strand.
ACCTCCCCGCGCCGATCAAGGCCTTCAACCGGTTCCAGAACGCGGGCTTCCTCGCGCCGAAGTTCCGGGAGGCCATGGAGATCGAGTGGACCGCCCGCGATCAGCGCCGCTTCGACGCGTTCTGGCGGATGGTCGCCTTCAGCAACCGCTTCACCCCGCTCGCGCTCCGGCGCCTGCCGTACCGGCTGCTCCTCGTCGACCTGCGTCTGCGCGCGAAGTTCGGCCGCAGGCTGGTCTGAACCGGAGACCGCACGACGGAGCCGGGGCCCTCGCTCGAGGACCCCGGCTCTCTCGTCCCGGCCGCCGGTCCGACGGTGCCGGAGGGCACCGTCGGGCAGGGAGGACCGTCAGCCGAACTGCTGGCGCAGGACGGGCTTGGTGACCTTGCCCGTGGGGTTGCGCGGCAGGGCCTCGATCACGACCACGTGGCGCGGGTGCTTGTAGCGGGCGATGTGGTCGTTGAGGAACTCCGAGAGCGACTCGACGGTGAGCTCGGCGCCGTCCCGCAGCTGCACGACCGCGACGACCGCCTCGCCGAAGCGCTCGTCCGGCTTGCCGATCACGGCCACCTCGGTGACATCGGGATGCGCCGCGACGGCGTTCTCCACCTCGACCGAGTAGATGTTCTCGCCACCCGAGATGATCATGTCCTTGGCGCGGTCGATGACGTAGACGAAGCCCTCCTCGTCCATCCGCACGAGGTCGCCCGAGTGGAACCAGCCGCCGTCGAAGGCCTCCTTGGTGGCCTCGAGGTTGTTCCAGTAGCCCGACATCATGTTGGGTCCGCGGTAGACGATCTCGCCCACCTCGCCGCGCGGCACGTCGTTGCCCTCGGAGTCGATCACCCGGGCCGCGACGGTGCGCACCACCTTGCCGACGGAGCCGAACTTGCGCAGCGCGTCGGCGCCCGAGAGCGCGCAGGTGACGGGCGACATCTCGGTCTGGCCGAAGACGGCGCAGATCTCGGCGTCGGGGAACGTGGTGGCGAGCTCGCGGAGCAGGGTCTCGCTCGCGGGGGCCGCGCCCCACCAGACGAACTTGAGCTTGAGGTTGCGCGGGCGTGCCTTCTGCTCGGCGACCGCGAGCTGCCACTGCATCGGCACCATGAACATGCTGGTGATGCCCTCGCGCTCGAGCGCGTCCAGCGTCTGCGCCGGGTCGAACGCGCCGAGCGGGAAGATCACCGAGGTCAGGCCCTGCAGGAAGGCCGTCGCGAGCACGCCGAAGCCGGCGATGTGGAACAGCGGGACGGCGACGGCACCCACGGCGTCGGGGTCGACGACGCCCGGCGCGACAAGGTTGTTCCAGCCCTGCGCGGCCATGTTGACGTGGGTGAGCACCGCGCCCTTGGGGCGGCCGGTGGTGCCCGAGGTGTACATGATCAGCGCCGGGGAGTCCTCGGGGACGTCGGCGTGCGGATCGGGACGCCCCTCCGCGACGAGGTCCTCGAAGCCGAGGGCGCCGGCGGCCTCGTCGGCACCGTCGAACCGGATGCGCAGGCCGAACTCGGCGCCGGTCCCGGCGACCCCCGCGATGAGCGGGTCGAAGAGTGCCTCGTAGACGACGGCGCTGCACATCGTGTCCTGCACCAGGAAGGCCACCTCGGGCGGCGCCATCCGGAAGTTGACCGGGACCGCGATCGCGCCGAGCGCCGTGACGCCGAGCGCCGCCTCGACGTATTCGATGCGGTTCAGGCCCAGGATCAGCACGCGGTCGCCGGCGCCGATGCCGCGCTCGCGCAGCGCGCCGGCGAAGGCCCCTACCCGGTCCGCGAGGCCCGCCCAGGTGACCTCCTTCTCGAGATACCGCAGGGCCACCTGGTCGCCGCGCATGACGGCGTGGTTGCGGACGCTGTTGTTCCAGGTGTTGCGCTGCGAGCTGCGGGGTTCCTCCGTGCGCGGGAACCAGGCGATGTTCTCAAGAGACGTCATGTATGCGATTGTGTTCTAGAACATGTTCGTCGGGAGCCGAATCGCCGAAAGTTAGAGAATAGTGATTCACTTGTAACCATCCCTCACGGACAGCACACCAGGAAGGAACACCGTGTCCGACGCTTTCATCTACGAGGCCATCCGCACGCCACGCGGCAAGCAGCGCGGCGGATCGCTCCACGCGACCAAGCCGATCGACCTGGTCGTCGGCCTGATCGACGAGGTCAAGAACCGTTTCCCCACGCTCGATCCGGCCGATGTCGACGACATCGTGCTCGGCGTCGTCTCTCCGGTCGGCGAGCAGGGCGGCGTCATCCCGCGCGCCGCCGCCATGGCCGCCGGCCTGCCGGACACCGTCGCCGGCGTGCAGCTCAACCGCTTCTGCGGCTCCGGCCTCGAGGCGACCAACACCGCCGCGCAGAAGGTGCGCTCGGGCTGGGACCAGCTCGTCTTCGCCGGCGGCGTCGAGTCCATGTCCCGCGTGCCCATGGGTTCCGACGGTGGCGCGATGTTCCAGGACGTCACCACCAACTACGACACCTACTTCGTGCCGCAGGGCATCGGCGCCGACCTCATCGCGACGATCGAGGGCTTCTCCCGCGACGACGTCGACGAGTTCGCCGCGCAGTCGCAGGCGTTCGCGGCCCGCGCCTGGGACGAGGGCCGGTTCGCGAAGTCGGTCGTCCCCGTCAAGGACCTCAACGGCCTGACGGTGCTGGACAACGACGAGCACCGTCGCCCCGGCACCACCGCCGAGAGCCTGGCCAAGCTCAAGCCGGCCTTCGAGGGCATCGGCGCGATGGGCGGCTTCGACGCCGTGGCGCTGCAGAAGTACTACACCGTGGAGAAGATCAACCACGTCCACACGGGCGGCAACAGCTCGGGCATCGTCGACGGTGCCGCCCTGCTGCTGATCGGCAACGAGGCCGGCGGCAAGAAGGCGGGCCTGACGCCGCGCGGCCGCATCGTCGCGACCGCCGTCACCGGCTCGGACCCGACGATCATGCTGACCGGCCCCACGCCGGCCACCGAGAAGGCGCTCGCGCTCGCGGGCCTGACCAAGGACGACATCGACGTCTGGGAGCTCAACGAGGCCTTCGCGTCCGTGGTCATGAAGTGGATGAAGGACTTCAAGCTCGACCGCGAGCAGGTCAACGTCAACGGCGGCGCCATCGCGCTGGGCCACCCGCTGGGCGCCACCGGCGCGATGCTGGTGGGCACGGTGCTCGACGAGCTGGAGCGCTCCGGCGGCCGGTACGGCCTGATCACCCTCTGCATCGGCGGCGGCATGGGCATCGCCACCATCATCGAGCGCCTCTGAGCGGCCGGAAAGACTACGGAGACAACGATAGACATGGCTGAGAACATGATCCGCTGGGAGCAGGACGCCGACGGCATCGTCGTGCTGACGATGGACGACCCCACCAGCTCCGCGAACACCATGAACGACCTGTACCGCGAGTCGATGGGCGCCACCATCGACCGCCTGGAGGCCGAGAAGGACTCCATCACGGGCGTCGTGCTGACGTCGGCGAAGAAGACCTTCTTCGCGGGCGGCAACCTGAACCAGATCCGCCAGGCGCGGCCCGAGGACGCCGCGACGCTGCGCGACAACGTCGAATCGATGAAGGCCGCGCTGCGCCGCCTCGAGACCCTCGGAAAGCCCGTGGTCGCCGCGATCAACGGCGCCGCCCTCGGCGGCGGCCTGGAGATCGCGTTGGCCACGCACCACCGCATCGCCGCCGACGCGCGCGGCTCGCAGATCGGCCTGCCCGAGGTCACCCTGGGCCTGCTCCCCGGCGGCGGCGGCGTGACCCGCACCGTGCGGCTCCTGGGCCTGCAGGGCGCGCTCATGGGCGTCCTGCTGCAGGGCACCCGCATGAAGCCCGCCAAGGCCAAGGAGGTGGGCCTGGTCCACGAGGTCGTCGGCACCGTCGAGGAGTTGATCCCGGCGGCCAAGGCGTGGATCAAGGCCAACCCCGAGGGCGGCGTGCAGCCCTGGGACGTCAAGGGCTACCGGATCCCCGGCGGCTCGCCGACCTCGCCGGCGATCGCCGCGAACCTGCCCGCCTTCCCCTCGAACCTGCGCAAGCAGCTCAAGGGCGCACCCATGCCCGCGCCGCGCGCGATCATGGCCGCGGCCGTCGAGGGCGCGCTGGTGGACTTCGACACCGCCAGCGTGATCGAGGGCCGCTACTTCATCTCGCTCGCGACCGGCCAGGTCTCGAAGAACATGATCAAGGCGTTCTTCTTCGACCTGCAGCACATCAACGGCGGCGGCTCGCGCCCCGACGGCTACGACAAGTACACCGCCAAGAAGGTCGGCGTCATCGGCGCCGGCATGATGGGCGCGGCCATCGCGTACGTCTCCGCCAAGGCGGGCATCGAGGTCGTCCTCAAGGACATCGACCTCGACGCCGCCAAGCGCGGCAAGGCCTACTCCGAGAAGCTCGAGGAGAAGGCACTGGCCAAGGGCCGCACGACCGCCGAGAAGTCGGCGGAGTTGCTCGCCCGCATCACGCCCACGGTCGACGCCGCCGACTTCGCCGGCGTGGACCTCGTGATCGAGGCCGCGTTCGAGTCGGTCGAGGTGAAGCACAAGGTCTTCCAGGAGATCGAGGACATCGTCGAGCCCGACGCGATCCTCGGCTCCAACACCTCGACGCTGCCGATCACCATCCTCGCCGAGGGCGTCAAGCGGTCCGAGGACTTCATCGGCATCCACTTCTTCTCCCCCGTGGACAAGATGCCGCTGGTCGAGATCATCCGCGGCGCCAAGACCTCGGATGCGGTGCTGGCCAAGGTCATCGACTACACGCTGCAGATCAAGAAGACCCCGATCGTGGTCAACGACAGCCGCGGCTTCTTCACCTCCCGCGTGATCGGCACCTTCGTCAACGAGGCCATTGCGGCCGTCGGCGAGGGCGTGAACCCGGTGCTGATCGAGCAGGCGGGCCAGCAGGCCGGCTACCCGGCCGCGCCGCTGCAGCTCATGGACGAGCTGACGCTCACCCTGCCGCAGAAGATCCGCAAGGAGACCCGCGCCGCCGCCGAGGCCGCCGGCAACCCGCTGCCCGCGCACGGCAGCGATGCCGTGGTCGACGCGATGGTGGACGCGGGCCGCACCGGCCGCAAGGACGGCGCCGGCTTCTACGACTACGTGGACGGTAAGCGCACCGGCCTGTGGCCGGGCCTGAAGGATCTCTTCCCCGGCGGCAAGGACATCCCGCTGCAGGACATGATCGACCGGATGCTGTTCGCCGAGTCGCTCGAGACGATCCGCTGCTTCGACGAGGGCGTCATGGACTCCGTCGCCGACGCCAACATCGGCTCGATCTTCGGTATCGGCTTCCCCGCGTGGACCGGCGGCGTGCTGCAGTTCGTCAACGGCTACACCGCGCCCGACGGCACCGTCGGCCCGAAGGCCTTCGTCGCCCGTGCGCAGGAGCTGACCAAGTACGGCGCGCAGTTCACCCCGCCCGCCTCCCTGGTCGCCAAGGCCGAGGCCGGCGAGACCTACGAGTAGGACTCGCTGAGCCGCGGTAACACCGAGGGGTCCGGCATCACCCGTGGGTGGTGCCGGACCTCTCGCTGATGCGGCCGAGCGATCGTTCTCCGGATGTGCGTCCGCGTCTACGGCTGGGCGTCGAAGCGAGCGCCGGCGGGATCACTCTTCAGCACACCGATCACGATGGCGCCGGCGATGCTGAGGAGTCCGACCACCGGGATCAGATTCACGAGGAACAACGCAAAGTACCACCACCCCGACTGGTTGGCATCGTGCAGGCGCCGAATCGTCAAGCCGATCGTCCCGAACGAGACGGCGAGCAGGCCGAGCCCGAAGACGACCGCCAGCACCAGGAACACCCCCGCAGCGGCGCCATCGCCGAGTGCCGACCCCAGCCCCGCGAGCGCACCCACGACGAACGCGACCAGCATGACGAGGAGCAGGGCCCACCAGTATTCGCTCTTCGACGCCCGTCCTGCGGCGACGAAGTAGTTCCGGAAGAAGCGCTTCACCGCCTCACCGAAGGTCGCGCCGCGCAGCGGGACCGTCAGGTCCAGCGGGTCGCGCGGCGCCGTGGTCGATGCGGCGTACTCGTACGTCATGAATTCCCCCTTGCGTCGTCGGCCGCCGGACGGCCGGTCACCGGGAAAACTTTAGGATATTGCATTCTCAATTGCCAACGTGCTTTCCGTCACGAGGATTGGCCGACCTCGGGTGCCGATCGTTGACGGCCGGGCGTCGGAGCGCGCGCCGGAGGGCTTGGCGCCGATGAGGCCGATCACGATGCCCGCCACCGAGGCGGCGACGTTGACCACGGGAATGAACCCAGCGACGATCCACCAACCGGACTGGTCGATGTCGTGCAGGCGGCGCACGGCCAGGGCGAGCACCCCGACGCCGTACGCGATGACGAGCGCGAACGTCAGGACCCCGCCGATGGCGGTCCAGGGGATGCGATGACGTACGACCCCCTGGGTCCACGCCCACCTGGCACGATGCTGCGCCGCGGACGTCCCCTGATCAGTCGGTGAAGCGGGCGGGGCGCTTGTTCAGCATCGCGTCGACGCCCTCGCGGTGGTCGTCGGTCTTGAGCAGGATGACCTGCGCCTCGGTCTCGCGGCGCAGGGCGTCGTCGAGGCCGGCGAGGGTGGAGGCGTTGACGGCGCGCTTGGTGGCGGCGATCGCCTCCCGCGGGCCGGACGCGAGCTTCGCGGCGGCCGCGGCGACGGCACCGTCGAGTTCCTCCGCGGGGTGGACGGCGGTGACCATGCCCGCGGCCAGCGCCTCCGGACCGTGGATCCGGTTGCCCAGCAGCGCCATTCCCATCGCACGCGTACGGCCGATGGCGGCGGGCACGAGCGCGGTGGTGCCCGCGTCGGGCAGCAGCCCGATGCCCACGAAGGGCAGCAGGAAGTACGCGGTGTCGGCGACGAAGGTCAGGTCGGCAGAGAGCGCGAGGCCCACCGCCATGCCCGCGCAGGGGCCGTTGACCTTGGCGATCACCGGGATCGACGCGCCCACGATCGCCCGGATGTAGGCGTTGACGGCCTCGAGGGCCTCCTGCGGCTCCGCGGCCTCGCCGGCCAGGTCGGCGCCGGTGGAGAAGGCCCGGCCCTCGCCGGTGACCACGACCACGCGGATCGCCGGGTCGGCGTCCGCCTCCTCGATGATCCGCGCGAGCTCCCACGCGGCGCGAACGCCGAAGGCGTTCATGCGCTGCGGGCGGTCGATGGTCACCGTCAGGACGCCGCCGTCGACGACGCGCCGGAAGTCCTCGCTCATGCCACGCCCTCCGCGACCTTCGCCAGCGGCGCGAGCCGCCGCTCGATGATGGACGAACCCTCGGCGATCATCCGCTCGATGAGCTGTGCACACGTGGGCACGTCGCGGATGATGCCCTGGCACAGGCCGACGCTCCAGATGCCGGCCTCGACGTCGCCGTCCTCGAACACCTTGCGGCCCCGGGCACCCGCGACGAGGTGCCGGATGTCCTCGAACTCGCAGCCCTGCGCCTCGGTCTCGACCACCTCGACGGACACCGAGTTCTTGGCGACCCGGGCGGTGTTGCCGAGCGTGCGGAAGATGAGCTTCGTGTCCAGCTCGGAGTTCGCGACGATCTGCGCCTTGACCTCCGGCGCGATCGGCGATTCGACGGTGCACAGGAAGCGGCTACCCATGTTGATCCCGTCGGCGCCGAGCGCGATCGCGGCGACCAGGCCGCGGGCGTCGGCGATGCCGCCGGAGGCGAGGATGGGGATGTCCAGCGCGTCGGCCGCGGCGGGGATCAGCACCAGGCCGGGGATGTCGTCCTCGCCCGGGTGGCCCGCGCACTCGAAGCCGTCGATGGAGACCGCGTCGACGCCGATGGCCTGCGCCTTGAGCGCGTGCCGGACGCTGGTGCATTTGTGGATCACCTTGACGCCGTTGTCCTTGAGGTACGGCAGGAACTTCGCGGGATTCGAGCCCGCCGTCTCGATGATCTTCACGCCCGACTCGACCGCGGCGCGCAGGTACTCGTCGTAGGGCGGCGGGTCGATCGTCGGCAGCACCGTGAGGTTCACGCCGAAGGGGCTCGCCGTGAGCTCGCGCGTGCGCGCGATCTCCTCGCGCAGATCCTGCGGCGAGGGCTGGGTGAGCGCCGTGAGGATCCCGAGGCCGCCGGCCTCGGAGACCGCCGCGGCGAGGCGGGCGCGGCCGACCCACATCATGCCGCCCTGGACGATCGGGTACCGGACGCCGAACTGCTCGGTGAAGCGTGTGGAGAACATGTTCCGAAAGCTAGCACAGATGAGAGAACAGTCTCTAACATATCGAGCAGATACCTGTTCCGATCCTGGAGGACCGTCATGACCGCACCGTCGAAGACCGCGACCGGTGAGCTGATCTCGACCGACCCGCGCACCGGCGCGGAGGTGGCCCGCTTCCCCGTCGCCGACGCGGTCGCCGTCATCGAGGCCGTCGACGCCGCGCGGGGCGCCGCGACGTGGTGGGGCGACCTCGAGCCCAAGGCCCGCCGCAGCTGGCTCCTGCGCTTCCGCTCCGAACTCGCGCGCCGCTCCGAGGAGCTGGCCGGCGTCGTCGCCGCCGAGACCGGGAAGCCGCACGACGACGCGCTCCTGGAGGTCATGCTCGCGATCGTCCACCTGGACTGGGCCGCGAAGAACGCCGAGAAGGTGCTCGGCCGGCGCAAGGTGGGCACCGGCATGATGGGCGCCAACCTGACCGCCACCGTCGAGCACCGGCCGTTCGGCGTGATCGGCGTGATCGGGCCCTGGAACTACCCCGTCTACACCCCGATGGGCTCGATCTCGTATGCCCTCGCCGCGGGCAACGCGATCGTCTTCAAGCCCAGCGAGCTGACGCCGGCCGTCGGCCAGTTCCTCGCCGACACCTGGGCCGCCGCGTGCCCCGGCCAGCCCGTGCTCCAGGTGGTGCACGGCTACGGCGACACCGGTGCCGCGCTCTGTCGCGCGGGCGTCGACAAGCTGGCGTTCACCGGCTCGGCCCGCACCGCGCGCACCGTCATGGCCACGTGCGCGGAGACGCTCACGCCCGTCACGATCGAGGGCGGGGGCAAGGACGCGATGATCGTGGACGTCGACGCGGACATCGACGGCGCCGTCAAGGCCGCGGCGTTCGGCGCCTACGGCAACGGCGGGCAGACCTGCGCGGGCGTCGAGCGGGTGTACGTGGTCGCGGACCGGTACGACGAGTTCGTCGACAAGCTGGCCGCCGCGTCCCGCGAGATCCACGGCGGCGAGACCGACGGCGTCGACTACGGCCCCGCGACGATGCCCAAGCAGCTGCAGATCATCGCCTCGCACATCGACGACGCGCTCAGCCGCGGCGGCCGCGCGCTCGTCGGCGGCCGGGAATCGGTCGGCGAGCGCACCGTCCAGCCCGTGCTCCTCGTCGACGTGCCGGACGATTCGACCGCCGTCACCGAGGAGACCTTCGGCCCCACCGTCGTCGTGACCCGCGTCAAGGACATCGACGAGGCGATCGACAAGGCCAACGACAGCACCTACGGGCTCTCCGCGGCGATCATGACGAAGAACCTCGCCCGCGGCCAGGAGCTGGCCCGGCGGCTGCGCACGGGCGCCGTCGCCGTGAACTCGTTCCTGTCGTTCGCCTCCGTGCCCGCGCTGCCCTTCGGCGGCATCGGCGACTCCGGCTTCGGCCGGATCCACGGCGCCGACGGGCTCCGCGAGTTCAGCCGGCCGCAGTCCGTCGCCGCGCAGAAGTTCGCGCTGCCGATGGACCTGCTCTCCTTCACCCGCAAGGAGCGCGACATGAACTCCGTGCGGATGATGCTCAAGCACCTCTACGGCCGCTGACCTCCGTTCCGAAACCACGCTTCAACGGGGTCGCGGCGAAGCATTCGCGGCGTCGCGGCTCTGGAGGCCGGTTTCGGAACGGACGCCACCGTACGGTGGGGGCGTGAGGGCGTGCGCGGGGCGGACGGTGGCGGTGCTCGGCATCGGCGCGATCGCCGGCTCCTCCCTGGTGGCCGCGACCACGGGCCGCGGCCTGCGGTACACCGCCGACTCGACGGACACGATCCCGTGGTGGCAGCCGTGGGCGCCGGCGGTCGCGGGCCTGCTGATCGCGCTGGCCGTCCCCGCGCGCCGCTCGGAGCAGATGCCGGCACCGTCGAACCCCCGGCCCCAGGCCTGGGTCCTGCTGGCCTGCGGCGTCGCCTTCGCGGCGGCGCTGATCGTGCTCGGCCCCGAGGAGCCGACGTACACGGCGCTCAAGCTGGGGCTGCTGCTCGCGGTGCCGGCCGCGGTCTTCGCGCTCGACCGGCGGTGGGGCAGGCGGTGGCCGGACCCGACCGCACGCGCCGGGTGGACGCCGGCGCCCGCCGTGATCGCCTACCTGGCCGTGTACCTGGCGCTGAGCGACCGAAGCGAGAACTTCCTCGCCGGGGTGCCGGTGCTCGACGCGGCGCTCCTGCTGCTCGTCGGCTTCGCGATCAACGCGCTGCTCGAGGAGGTGTTCTACCGGCGCTGGCTGCTCACCCGCTGGCGCGTGGTGCTCGGGCCGTGGGCGGCCGTCGCGCTCTCCGCGCTGGTGTGGGCGTCGTGGCACGTCGCGATCCAGGGCTCCGGAGACCTGCCGCGGGACGCCATGAACGTGCTCGCGAACCAGGGCGTGAGCGGGCTGTTCCTCGGCTTCCTGTGGCTGCGGTACCGGGCGATGTGGCCGCTGCTGGTGATCCACGGCGTCTGGAACGCAGACCCGCTGCAATTCCTCGCGTCCGGATCGTGACGGCACCGTCGGCCTGGGCCGTCCGCGCACACGGATAGGGTGGGGCGCATGTCCCGGCCCAGTTTCCGCCCAGATCGGGTGGCGTGGACCGTGCTCGGTCTCACCGTCCTCGCGCTCGTCATCGGCTACCAGATCAAGGCGCAGTGCACCGGCGCGCCGTTCGACGAGTTCGGCCGCTCCGAGGGCTTCGCCTCGACGCCCGGCCGGATCTGCTACTCCGACATCCAGTTCCTGTGGACGGGCCGCGAGGTCAACAACCACGTCTTCCCGTACCTCACCGGCTGGATCGACGGCGACGGGAAGCTGCAGGGCGGCGCGATCGAATACCCGGTGCTCAGCGGCCTGCTGTTCTGGGTCGGCGCGATCGGCGCGCACAACGACGCCGAGTTCCTCCTGCACATGGCGCTCCTGCTCGCGCCCTTCGGCATGCTGACCGGCTGGGTGCTCGCGAAGATCTCGGGCCGCACCGCCGCGCTGTGGGCCGTGGCGCCGCCGCTCGCGCTGTACGCCTTCCACAACATGGAGCTGCCGGTGGTCGCCGCGGCGACCGTCGGTTTCGGCATCATGGCCTGGGCCGACAGGACCGGCGGGTCGATCCGGATCCCCGCGATCGCCACGGCCGCGGTGCTCGCCGTGGGCTTCGACCTCAAGATCTATCCGGGCCTGTTCGTCGCGCCGCTGGTGCTGTACGTGCTGACCCACGGCAGGTCGGGCACCGTCGCCCTGCCCGACGGCCCCGGGCGGCGCGCCCGCGTCGACTGGCGCCTGCTCGACTGGGTGGGCGCCGCGGCCACGGCGGCGACGGCCGTGGTGGTGGCCGTCGCGATCAACGTGCCCTTCATGGTCTTCGGCTTCGAGGGCTGGCGGGCGTCGCTGAAGTTCCAGGAGCTGCGCACGGCCGACCTGTCGACCAACTCGATCTGGTACTGGGGCGTGCTCAAGGCGTTCGACGACCCGAAGGACTACGACGCCTTCGTCTCCTCCGTCTCACCGCTGCTCATCGTGATCTCGATCGCGGCGCTGCTGGTGTACGGCTGGCTGCGCTACCGGAGCACCGGCGTGTACCCGTGGCTCGGCGTGAGCGGCGCGATCCTGGCCGCGTTCATGCTGTTCCACAAGGTGCACTCGCCGCAGTACGTGCTGTGGCTGCTGCCCTTCTTCATCCTGCTCAAGGTCGACTGGCGGCTCATCGCGGCGTACCTGCTGTTCGACCTGAGCCTCGAGCTCACGGTGTGGAACTACTTCTCCGAGCACGCGGCCCACCTGCCCATCACCTGGTGGGTTCAGTGGGGCGTCTGGATCGGCGTCTGGGGCCGGGCCGCCCTGCTCGTCGTCTTCATCTGGTACCTGCCGCGCTGCGCGCTGCGGCTGCGCAGCGGGGAGGAGTCCGGCGCACCGTCGAGCACTCCGCCCGCCGGGTCGTCGAGCGGGGGCGAGTACGGGCCCGGGAACGTCGACCGGACCAGGTCCTCGTCGGGCCGGTAGATCTGCCGGATCACCAGCGCGCACAGGCCGATCACGGCGAGGTCGCGCAGCAGCACGGTGGCCGTGAAGGCCTGCTCCGGCAGGCCCCTGTTCTGCATGCCGAGGAAGTACATCATCCGCGGCACCCAGACGAGGGCGTCGATGGTCATCCAGGCGAGCAGGATCCGGGTGTGCGGGATCGCGAGCACCGCCAGCGGCACGAGCCACAGCGAGTACTGGGGGCTCCACACCTTGTTCACCAGGAGGAAGCCGGCCACCAGGAGGAAGGCGAGCTGCGCGACGCGCGGCCGTCGCGGCGCCTTCAGGGCGAGGTAGCCGACGCCGGCGATCACGGCGAGGAACAGCACCAGCGTGATCCCGTTCGCCAGCGACGAGGCGCCGCCGCGCGGGCCCTGGCCGCCGAACACCCAGCCGCCCGTGAAGGAGCTGATGACGGCGTAGATGGAGTCCATGTCCACGGCGCGGATCGAGTTGCGGTGGAAGAACTCCCACCAGCCGCGCGGGGCGGCCACGAGGATCGGCAGGTTCACCGCGATCCACGTCGCCAGCGCCACCGCGGTCGCCGTGAACCACGGGCGCATCCGGCCCGCGCGCAGGCACAGGAAGAACAGCACGATCAGGAGGAAGGCGGGGTAGAGCTTCGCCGCGGTGCCCAGCCCCAGGACCAGGCCGGCCCAGGCGTGCTTCTCGCGCGACCACAGCAGCATGCCGACGGCCATGGCGGCCACGGCGATCGCGTCGAAGTTGGTGAACGCGTGCACGATGACCAGCGGCGACGCGGCCATGAGCATCGCGTCCCACGGACGTCGCGCGGCGGGCCGCGACGGCGAGGCCGCGCCGCCGGCTAACCGGGTGGTCGCCCACACCGCGATCAGCCAGAACAGCGCCAGCCCGACGGCCGCGACGGTGAAGAACAGCACCACCTCGATCGCCGCGGGCACGCCCCACTTCTCGTGCAGGGTCACCCACACCTTCGCGACCTTCATGGACGCGTACTGGTACATGCCGGTGAGCACCGGATACTCCATGTACCGCTCCTGGCGGGCGCCCGTGGGGTCGGTGTCGAAGAACTGGGTGACGTAGGGCATGAGCCCCTCGTTGAGGCGCTCCGCGCCGTACAGCGGCACGGTGTCCGAGTAGCACATCGCGGCGTACGGCCGGTTGCCCGACCAGTCCAGTACCAGCTGCCCACCGTCGGACTTCTGCTGCAGGCACCCGGCCTTGGTGGTCCAGCCCAGGGCGAGGAACAGCACCGCCACCAGCAGGATCAGGCGCAGCGGCGTGAAGAAGCGCTGGAAGCCGACGAGCGCGTGTGCGCCCACCGGGCCGCCGAGCACCGTCGAGAAGTCCCGCGCGACCGCATCCGTGTGGCTGGGGACGTCCCGGTCCGGCTCGATGACCGTGGCCGGGTCGAACGGGCCGGGGCTCACGTGGAGACGATCCTCGTCGTCCACCTCGGGAGCCGTCGTGCGGGGTTCCGTCACGGCACCGGGTTCGTCACCCGCGGTGCCACCGTGCGGCCGCCGTTGCCGGGGACCGTCCCGTTGCCGTTCCCGGCGCCCGGGCGGGGCCGCGTGGTCTGCCCACCGGGGTTGGTCGGGTTGCCGCCGCCGGGCTGCGTCGTCGGATCCCACGGGAAGGTCGGCAGCGGGACGCCGGGCAGGCCCGGCACCGTGCGGGTCGCCGACCCGCTCTCGCCCGCCGACGCCGACGCGGACGCCGATCCCGTCGACGAAGGTCGCACCCGGGTCTCCACCGGGACGCCCGCCTGGCCGCCGATCATGCCGGGGGTGGGGAAGGACTCGTAGTCGGTGTCCGCGAGCGCGCCGTCCATCGTCTGCTTCCAGACGGTCGACGGGACCCCGGAGCCGTAGATCGGCCCGCCCCAGCCGTTGGTGATCGGGCCGCCCTTGTCGTTGCCGACCCACACCGCGGTGGAGATCGACGGGGTGTAGCCCACCATCCACGCGTCCTTGTTCTGGCCCGTGTCCTGGTACTGCGCGGTGCCGGTCTTGGCGGCCGAGGCGCGGCCGCCCGCCAGCCCGTTGCCGTTGGAGTACGAGGCGATGGGCTGCAGCGCGGCGGTCACGTTGTTGGCGACGTCCTTGCTGAAGCGGCGCTCGCCCGGATCGTTCTGCCGGTCCAGCAGCGTGCGACCGTCGGCGGTGGTCACCTTGGAGATCAGGTGCGGCGCGCGGTAGATCCCCTCGGCGGCGAAGGTCGCGTACGCGGACGCCATGTCGATGGGGCGGCTCTGGTACTGGCCGAGGACGACGCCGCCCTCGACGCCGCTGCCATCGGCCTGCTGCAGCGTCTTCTTGATATCGCCGAAGCTCTCGGCGACGCCCGCCTTGTGTGCCGCGTCGGCGACGTCCTGGGCCTGGTTGTTCAGGTCCATCATGAGGCGGTAGTAGACCGTGTTCAGCGACATCTTCATCGCGGTCGCCAGGTTGCAGCTGCCGCAGGACTCGCCGTCGGAGTTGTTGACGGTGACGCCCTGGGCCTTGAACGGCGAGGAGGAGTAGACCCGGGAGAGGCCGATGCCCTGCTCCAGGCCCGCGACCAGCGCGAAGACCTTGAACGACGAGCCCGTCTGCAGCCCGGCCTGGACGCGGTCGTAGCCGTTGCCGTCGCTGCCGCCGTAGTAGGCGAGGACGCCGCCCGTCTTCGGGTCGACGGAGACGATCGCCGTGCGCAGGTCCTTCGGCTGGTTCTCGGTCATGTTCGCCGCGGCCTTCACCGCGGCGGCCTGCGCCTGCGCGTCGATCGTCGTGGTGATCTTCAGGCCCTGCGTGCTGAGCGTCGACTCGTCGATGCCGGCGTCCTTGAGCTCGCGCAGCACCTGCGTCTTGATCAGGCCGTTGGGGCCCGCCGACAGGTCGTCGCCGGCGCCGCGCCCCGGCGCGATGGTCTTCGGGAACACCAGCTTGGCGCGCTGCGCGGGGTCGAGCGTCTTCATGTCGACCATGCCGTCGAGCACGTAGTTCCACCGGCCCGTGGCGTCGGCCAGGTGGGTCGTGGGCTCGTACAGCGACGGTCCGCGGACCAGGCCGGCGAGCAGCGCGGCCTGCTCCACCTTGAGGTCCTTCGCGTTGACGTTGAAGTACGCCTTCGACGCCGCCTGGAGGCCGTACGCACCGCGGCCGAAGTAGATGGTGTTCAGGTACGCCGCCATGATGTCGTCCTTGGACCAGGAGTTGGACATCTTGGTGGAGATGATGAGCTCTTTCCACTTGCGCGTCAGCGACGATTCGTCGCCGACCAGCGCGTTCTTCACGTATTGCTGCGTGATCGTGGAGCCGCCGCCGGCGTCCTCTCCGTCGCCGGCGACACCCGGGATGCGCTTCCACACGGCGCGGGCGAAGCCCTTGAGGGAGAAGCCGGGGTTCGTGGCGAACTCCCGGTCCTCGGCGGCCATGATCGCGTTCTTCATGACGTCGGGGATGTCCTGCGCGGGCAGGATCTCGCGGTTGCCCTCGGGCGGCACCACGCGCGCGATGGGCGTGTTGCCGTCCTTCATGACGATGGTCGCGACCTGGTTGGTCTGGATCTCGCCCGGCTGCGGCACGTCGGTGCGCCAGTAGCCGACGAGGAAGGCCAGCAGCGCGACCACCAGGATCAGCGCGACCGCGGCCACGCCGCCGGTCACGACGCGTCGGAACAGTGAACCGCTCACGAGCGCTCGCAGTCCCTTCTTGTCGGGGTCGTCATGGTCGCCGTCGTCCGGCTCGTCGGGGCCGTCTCCGCCGCCGCCCGGTCCATCACCACCGGGGCCGTCACCACCCGGCCCATCGCCACCCGGGCCGTCACCACCGGCGGCGGGCGCGGCGGGGGCCGCCTTGCGGATCACGACGGGCTGCTCGGCCGGGGCGTCCGGGCGCGACGGTGCGCCGCGGTCGGCCTCGGCCGCGAGCTCGGCACTGTCGACGGGCCGGCCGGAGAGCGGCTGGTAGGCGGTGCGCGGCTCGCCCGGACCAGTCGGTGCCGGGCTCGACGGTGCGCGGCCGGCGCCGGGCGCGGGCGGCGGAGTGGGCGTGGAGGGGCTCGCGCCGCTCGGCGGGACCACCGGGAACTGCGTCGTGGGCGCGGCCTGCGGCGTCGCAGGGCGCGGCGGAACCGGCGGGGTGGGGCCTCCGGGCCGCGACGGCCCTCCGGCCGCCCCGTTCCGCTCGTCCTTGCCACCCGGGTTCGTCACCGCTGGTTCTCCGCTCGTCTCATCGTCGTCTCGTACGTTCCGTGCCGGTCGGGCCGCCGCTCGTTCAGCCGGGGGCCGCGCGGCGCTTGCGCCGCGGTCGCGGCGGGAGGCCCGCCACGTACGACTGCACCAGATGATTCCAGTTGCACGACCTGCACACTTCCACGACATGCACGGAGAACTCCACCCGTGTGGATTCCATCTCGCTGAGCTCGGCGTCCGTCCGGGCCGAGCCCGAGGCGTCGCCGAGGGATTCACCGAACACCCAGGACACCAGGGTCAGCTGCTCCTTGCGGCAGATCGGGCAGAGCACCTCGGACGGCCGGCCGTGGAACTTGGCCGCTCGCAGGAGGTACGGATCGGCGTCGCACACCGCCTTGACGGCGGTGCGCCCGGCGTTGACCGACGCGAGCAGCGATCTCCGCTGCAGCGCGTAGTCCACCGTTTGCCTCTGCGTCCGCACGGATCCAATGTACGTGGCCGGGCCCGGCGACGCCGCGACAAGGGCATACCGCCCAGAGCCGTCCGCCCCGGTCGGGCGCCCCGGCGGTCGCCCCGCGGCGCCTCGCGTTCATCGCCGGTTCACCCCTGGGGTATCGTCCTATATATCGGCGCGATACAACTGCCGATCGATTGATGAGATAGATCCACTCGCGTCAGCCGCTCGATGCCGCGCACGGAAGGAGGCAGCAGTGCTCGAACTCGCAGTTCTAGGACTCCTGCACGACTCCCCCATGCACGGCTACGAGATCCGCAAGCGGCTGACGGAACTGCTGGGCCCGTTCCGCGCGTTCTCCTACGGTTCGCTGTACCCCGCCCTGCGCCGCGCGCAGGACGCCGGATACATCGCCGAGGAGGACGGACCGGGCCCGTCGAAGCGCCGCGCGCGCCGTGTCTACGGTCTGACCCCGGCCGGCAAGGAGCGGTTCTCCGCCCTCGTCGCCGATACCGGTCCGCAGAACTACACGGACGACGGGTTCGGCGTGCATCTCGCCTTCTTCACCGCCACTCCCGCCCAGGCCCGGCTGCGCATCCTCGAGGGTCGCCGCCGGCAGGTCGAGGAGCGGCGCGAGGAACTCCGCCGGGCCCTTGCGGCCGGCGGGACCAGCGAGACGTACACGCGGCAGTTGCACGAGCTGGGACTGGAAACGACGGAGCGCGAGGTGCGGTGGCTCAACGAGTTGATCGCCGCCGAATCCCGCTCCGCCGCGAAGACCGACACCGACTGAAGGGAACAACGGTGACTGACAACTCCACCAAGGTGCGCGTCGCGATCGTCGGCGTGGGCAACTGCGCCTCGTCGCTCGTGCAGGGCGTGCACTACTACAAGGACGTGGCCGACGACGCCGTCGTGCCGGGCCTCATGCACGTGAAGTTCGGCCCGTACCACGTGCGCGACGTCGAGTTCGTCGCCGCGTTCGACGTGGACGGCAAGAAGGTCGGCTTCGACCTCTCCGACGCGATCAACGCGTCCGAGAACAACACCATCAAGATCGCCGACGTGCCGCCCACCGGCGTCACCGTGCAGCGCGGCCACACCCTCGACGGCCTGGGCAAGTACTACCGCCTGACCATCGAGGAGGCGCCGGGCGAGGGTGTCGACGTGGTGCAGGCGCTCAAGGACAACAAGGTCGACGTCCTCGTCTCCTACCTGCCCGTGGGCTCCGAGGAGGCCGACAAGTTCTACGCGCAGTGCGCCATCGACGCGGGCGTGGCCTTCGTCAACGCGCTGCCCGTGTTCATCGCCTCCGACCCGGAGTGGGCCGCGAAGTTCCGCGACGCGGGCGTCCCGATCGTCGGCGACGACATCAAGAGCCAGGTCGGCGCCACCATCACCCACCGCGTGATGGCGAAGCTGTTCGAGGACCGCGGCGTCACGCTGGACCGCACGTACCAGCTCAACGTCGGCGGCAACATGGACTTCAAGAACATGCTCGAGCGCGACCGGCTCGAGTCGAAGAAGGTCTCCAAGACGCAGGCAGTCACGAGCAACCTCAACGGCCCGCTGGCCGGCAAGGTGCACGACAAGAACGTGCACATCGGCCCGTCGGACTACGTCGAGTGGCTCGACGACCGCAAGTGGGCGTACGTGCGCCTCGAGGGCCGCGCCTTCGGCGACGTGCCGCTGAACCTGGAGTACAAGCTCGAGGTCTGGGACTCGCCCAACTCGGCCGGCATCATCATCGACGCCGTGCGCGCCGCGAAGATCGCCAAGGACCGCGGCATCGGCGGCCCCGTGATCCCCGCCTCGGCGTACCTGATGAAGTCCCCGCCCGAGCAGATCGCCGACGACGTCGCGCGCAAGCAGCTCGAGGAGTTCATCATCGGCGCGGACTAGTCCCCGCCCGGCCGGCGCGTCCGGCCACCGTCGTAGGGCCCGTCACCCGTGGGGTGGCGGGCCCTCGTCGCGCGCCGGGCCGCCGGGCTTCGCCCTGGGCGAAAAGTCCGAATCGCTCAGCTTCTCGTCAGCCTCGCGGCGGTCGATCTCGGTACCGTCGGGTCATGGACCCCGTGCTGATCCTCATCGCCGTCGCCGTCGTCGCGCTGATCGTGGTGCTCGTGATCCGCGGTAATCGGAACCGCACCACGGCGCTCTCCGACGCGCAGGCCGACGCCCGCGCCGCCATCGACCGGCTCGCCGGCCAGGTGAACAATCTCGTCGGCTCCAACGACGCGGCCCGGCAGGCCCTCGCCGACGCGGGCGAGCGGTACACCGCGGCCGGCGCGCAGGTCGGGGGCGCGAACACGCCCGCGCAGGCCCGGCTCGCCAAGCAGACCGCGCTCGAGGGCCTCTATTACGCACGGGCCGCCCGGGTCGCGATGGACATGGACCCCGGCCCGCCCATCCCCGAGCTCGACGGCCAGCGCACCGCCGGCTCCGTCACCGAGGACCGGACGGTCGACGTCGACGGGCGCGCACTCACCGCGTCGCCGTCGCCCTCGGACCGCACCCCGAACTACTACCCCGGCGGCGTCGTCGCCGGCCGGCCGGTGCCCGCGGGCTGGTACAGCGAGCCCTGGTGGAAGCCCGCGCTCGTCGCCGGCGCCTGGGGCGTGGGTAGCTATCTGCTGTTCAGCTCGATGTTCGCGGGCATGGCCGGGGTCGGCCCTGCCGTCCTCGCCGATCCGGGGGTCGACGGTGCCGGCGCCGACGGGGGCGGGGACTTCGGCTCCGACGGCGGTGGCTTCGACGGTGGCGGCTTCGGCGACTTCGGCGGNGGCGACTTCGGCGGCTTCTGACCGCCGCCCGTGGTTATTGCTGCTGCCCCAACTGCTGCTGGACGGACGCGTTGATCTCGCGCAGGCCGCCGGCCGAGAGGCCGGGGAGCTGCCCGGTGATGTTGCGGACCACGTGCCGGTCGTCGAGGACCTTCTCGCTGGACTGCACGAGCACCGTGCCCGAGCCGGTGAAGTCGAACTGCCGCTCCTCTCCCGAGCTCACGCCGAAGGCCCGCCCCGCCGCGGCGACGAAGCTCGTCACCCACGCCTGGTCGTAGTGGTGGCTCGGCGAGGGGCAGTCGGCCCAGCCGACGAGCGCCTCGGGGTCCACCCGCACGGGCGGCTCCACGAACATGACCTGCCCGTTCGACGAGGCGAGGAACCGGCCGGTGCCGATCAGCGTCACGAAGCCCGGCACGATCGACTGCTGCAGTGAGAGGTTCGGCTCGAACGCCAGCAGGTTCGCGGCGCGGATCGTCAGGTTGCCGTTGTCCTCGAGGTCGTAGGCGTTGATGTCGTTGCCGCGGTCGCCGATGATCAGCTTGCCGTGCCCCTCGGCCACGACGTAGTCGCCGAGGTACAGCGGGGCCGAGAACTGCTGCGCCACCATCTGCAGCAGCTGCCCCTGCAACCCGTGCTGCAGCGAGGTGAAGGTCATCTGCCCGTAGTGGGCGATCATCGCGCCCTTGGACAGGAACCAGGGCTTGATCAGGTCGATGCAGTACGAGTACTGGTTCCCGGGAACGTTGTCGCCGCCGGCCGGGAGGGTGTGCGGGTTCCACACCGTGTCGAGTTCGCTCACAGCCGGTGCTCCGATGCTTGGACGTAGACCACACCCTGGCCGGTGCAGTCGAGCTGGAAGGCCTCGCCGCCGGTGCGGCCCATGTTCCGCAGGCTCACGGTGGAGCGCAGGTTGGTCTGGACCGGGCCGAGCGCCGCGGCGAAGGCCTGCGGGTCGACGGTGACCGGACGGTTCGGCGCGACCTCCAGCGTGATGAAGCCGCCGTGCCCGAGGACGACGGCCGCGCCGACGCCGCTCAGCTGCGTGGTGAACATGCCCTGCCCCGTCGCGACGCCGCTCGCCGCGGACCGCAGCGCGCCCATGATGCCTCCTCCGCCGCCCCCACCCGACGCGGCGGTGGAGACGATCGAGGCCTGCAGCCCCTGGGTGTAGGCGAGTAGCCGGGAGGCCTCGACGCGGAGGTCGCCGCCCTGCGGCATCTCCACCACCTCGACCTCGAGGCCGCGGAAGCCGTAGTGCACGGTGCCGTTGCCCTGCGCGACCATGGTCGCCTCGTGCTCGCCCTGCATCATCCGGCCGGCCATCCCGGCGATGCCGCCGAGCGCGCCGCCCATGCCCCCGCCCATGCCCGGGATCTGATGCGGTTGGAAGAAGACGTTCCCGGTGTAGAAGAGCATCGCGCCGCGCCGCGCGATGACGGGCCCGGAGCGCGTGAGGTCGATCGAGACGACCTTGCCGTTGACCTTGGTGAACACCGCGCCTACCTCTCCGCCGGCTGGATCGAGACCACGCCGGAGCCGTCCCAGCGCAGGGAGAAGGCCTCGCCGCCGCCCTGGCCCATCACGGACCGCCACGACACGTCGGTCACGAAGGACTGCGAGAGCTGCCCCCGCGCGCAGACGAACGCGTCGGGGTCCACGACCAGCGGGTACTGCGGCGAGACCTCGAGGTGGATCAGCGGCCCGCCGAGCGAAAGCAGCGCGACCTGCCCGTGCCCCGTCGCCGTCGTGGTGAACAGGCCCTGCCCCGACGCCCCGCCGCGCACGCCGGCGAAGGTCACGTTGGTCGAGAGCTGCGGGGTGAGCGCGAGCAGTTGCTCCGACTCGACCTGCAGCTTCTCGCCGTTGAGGTCCACGACGGTGACCGTGGCCGCGTCCTGCGCCAGGTACACCACCCCGGTGCCGGTGCACTCCATCAGCGACAGGCCCTCGCCGGTCGCGCGGCGCTTGAGCCCCGCCACCACGCCGTCGCCCCCGCCGAAGCCGGCGGACTTGAAGCTGACCTGGCCCTCGTAGGCGATCATCGACCCGCTCACGGCGCGGATCGAGCTGTTGTTCAGATGCGCCTCGACGACGCGTTTCGTCTTCGATCTCAGCTGCATGGGCTCCCCTCCCCCTCCTCGTACGCCGCCACTGTAGGCGGCGTCACTTCCTCCCGGGTGTGAAGTTCAGTCCCCAGTTGTAGGCCTCGGCGACGGCGCGCTGCGAGCCGTGGATGTACTGCACCTCCCGGGTCACCGTGAGCTCGCCCTTCACCACGTGCAGCTGCGCGATGGCGCACGAGATGGCGCGCCGGTCCGGGTTGTCGAGGCGCACCTCCACCTCGGGCCCGCCGGGCGGGAACAGCGTGACGACGCCGTTCGCGGACGCCCAGTTCGGCGTGCCCTCGTAGATGTAGGCGAAGATCAGGATCCGCACGAAATCGTCGAGGTGGGCCAGGTTGATGTGCAGGTTCTCGCCGCCCTGCGAGCGGCCGGAGCGGTCGTCGGCGTCGAGCCGGATGAACGGCGGCCGGTCGATGCTGCCGAAGGCGTTGCCCAGGGCCTGCACGCCGCCGCGGTCGCCGTTGCGGAGCTCGTAGAAGCAGGCCAGGTCCAGGTCGACCGCGTTGCCTCCGCCGAACAGGCCCTTCTTGCCCTGCGTCCAGTTCAGGTTGACGCGCATGGTGCCGGTCGGCCGCTCCGAGGACTTCGCCAGCGAGACCGTGGGCGCCGACTTGGTCAACGTGATCTTGGAGAGGTTCACCCGCGGCGCGGCGGGCGCCGGGGGCTGCTGGTAGGTGGGCTGGGCCGGCGGATACGACGGTGCCGGCGGCTGCTGATAGGCGGGCGGCTGCTGCGCGGGCGGAGGCTGGTACGCGGGCGGCTGCTGGTAGGTCGGCTGAGCCGGCGGCGGCTGGTACGCGGGCTGCGCGGGCGGGTACGACGGTGCCGAGGGCGCGGGCGGCGCGGCGGCGGGCGGCGGACCGTCGACGGTGACGCCGTGCTCGGTGAGCAGGGCGACCAGGCCGCGGTCCCAGCCGGCGCTGACGTTGCGCACCTTCCACGCCCCGTTGCGCCGGTACACCTCGGCGAGCACCGCGGCCCGCTCGGTGGTCAGGCCGGTGGCGGGGCAGTCGTCGGCGCCGATCCTGGCGCTGAGCCCGGGGATCGAGGCGAGGGAGCCGGGGACCTTGTCGTCGAGCGCGACGGCCAGCCGGACGGTGCCGATCGCCGCCGGCACCGCGGTGAGGTCGAGAGCGAGGGCGTCGGTCCCGGTGAGCCGCACGGCGCCCTCGGGCGAGGTGGGGCTGTTGAAGAAGACCAGGTCGGCGTCGCTGCGGACCCGGCCGTCGTCGGTCACCTGGAGGGCGAACAGGTCGACCGATCCCGGTGCCACGCCGGTGATGGAGACCGTGAGGGAGGTCTGGGACAAGGCCGCGTTCTGACCGCGCGCGAGTGACGTCACGCTGTCGATTGTTGCAAGAATCCGGCGAATCGGCGCGGAACGTCGCGAAACCCGAGTGACACGTCGTTCACCATCGGGGCGGGCCCGCCGAACCCGGCGCCGCGCGCCCGAGATCGCGTACTGTGAATTGCGCGACCACGTCAGCGGGCGGCGGCGCGCCGTCGCCCATTTCTCGGGAGGAATCACATGGGAGTCAGCCTCAGCAAGGGTGGAAACGTCTCGCTCACGAAGGAGGCCCCCGGCCTGACGGCGGTCGCCGTCGGTCTCGGCTGGGACGCCCGCAGCACGACCGGCGTCGACTTCGACCTGGACGCCAGCGCGCTCGCCGTGGACACCGCCAAGCGAGTGCTCGACGATCAGCACTTCGTCTTCTACAACAACCTCCGCTCGCCCGACGGCTCGATCGAGCACACCGGCGACAACCTGACCGGCGAGGGCGACGGCGACGACGAGGTCATCAACGTCAACCTCGCCGGCGTGCCGCCGCAGATCGACGCCGTGGTCTTCCCCGTCTCGATCCACGAGGCCGACAATCGCGGCCAGTCCTTCGGCCAGGTCCGCAACGCCTACATCCGCGTCGTGAACCAGGCCAACGGCCAGGAGATCGCCCGCTACGACCTGTCCGAGGACGCCTCCACCGAGACCGCCATGGTCTTCGGCGAGCTGTACCGGCACGGCACCGAGTGGAAGTTCCGCGCCATCGGCCAGGGCTACGCCTCGGGCCTCGCGGGAATCGCGCGCGACTTCGGCGTGAACATCTGACCTTTCGCGAACTTCGTCCGGATCCGGTATCCGAAACGTCGGTATAGTTCGAATCACACGCGGGGGCGGTCGGCGTCGTCGTGCTACCAGGAGGAACCAGGTATGGGTGTCAGTCTCGTCAAGGGCGGCAACGTCTCGCTCACCAAGGAGGCCCCCGGCCTCACCGCGGTGTCCGTCGGTCTCGGCTGGGACCTGCGCACCACCACCGGCACCGACTTCGACCTCGACGCCAGCGCCATCGGCATCGACGCCAACAAGAAGGTCGCCTCGCCCGAGAACTTCGTCTTCTTCAACAACCTGCGGACGCCGGACGGCTCGATCGAGCACCTCGGCGACAACCTCACGGGTGAGGGCGACGGCGACGACGAGGTCATCAAGGTGAACCTCGCCGCTATCCCGCCGAACGTCGAGGGCGTCGTCTTCCCGGTCTCGATCTACGACGCCGACAACCGCGGCCAGTCCTTCGGCCAGGTCCGCAACGCCTTCATCCGCGTGGTGAACCAGGCCAACGGCCAGGAGATCGCCCGCTACGACCTGTCCGAGGACGCCTCCACCGAGACGGCCATGGTCTTCGGCGAGCTGTACCGCAACGGCGCGGAGTGGAAGTTCCGGGCCGTCGGCCAGGGCTACGCCTCGGGCCTCGCGGGTATCGCTCGCGACTACGGCGTCAACGTCTAGTACTGCACCTCTCGAGCCACAGCGCGTAGACCCGGCGAGCGGACCCCCGCACGCCGGGTCCTCGCGCTCCGCACCCCTTCAGTCGAAAGGCCGATGTGTTCCGCATCTTCGGACTCTCCTTCTTCGTCACGATCGCCGCCCTCGTGGCCGCGTTCTTCTACGGCGGCCCCGAGGCCCTGATCCTCACGCTGATCCTCGGCATCCTCGAGGTCAGCCTCTCGTTCGACAACGCCGTCATCAACGCGACCGTACTGCAGCGCATGAGCCAGTTCTGGGTGCGCATGTTCCTCACGGTGGGCATCCTGATCGCGGTCTTCGGCATGCGGCTGGTGTTCCCGCTGGCCATCGTGTGGATCACGGCCGGCCTGAACCCGGTGCAGGCCCTCGATCTGGCGCTCAACCCGCCGGCCGACGGTGCCCACTACTTCCCGGACGGCAGCGCCAGCTACCAGACGCTGATCGAGGCCGCGCACCCGCAGATCGCGGCGTTCGGCGGCATGTTCCTGCTCATGCTGTTCCTGGACTTCATCTTCGATCCCGAGCGTGAGATCACCTGGCTCAGCTGGATCGAGAAGCCGCTGCAGCGCATCGGCCAGCTCGATCGGTTCTCGATCATCGTGGCCCTGGTCGCGCTGCTGGCCACCGGCGTCTGGGCGGCGCACACCGTCGACGAGTCGAAGACGGTGTTCATCGCGGGCCTGCTCGGCCTCGTCACCTACATCGTGGTGAACGGCCTCGGCGAGTTCTTCCACGTGGAGGAGCTCGAGGAGGAGGCGGAGATCGCCCGGTCCGGCCCGTCGGAGCTGGCGAAGGCCACCGGTAAGGCCGGCTTCTTCCTGTTCCTGTACCTCGAGGTGCTCGACGCGTCGTTCTCCTTCGACGGCGTGATCGGCGCCTTCGCCATCACGGCGGACCCGATCATCATCGCCCTGGGCCTCGGCTTCATCGGCGCGATGTTCGTCCGCTCGCTCACCGTGTACCTCGTGGAGAAGGGCACGCTCTCGGAGTACGTGTACCTCGAGCACGGCGCGCACTGGGCCATCGGCGCGCTGGCCGGCATCCTGTTGTTCTCGATCCACACACCGGTTCCCGAGCTGGTCACGGGTCTCGTCGGCGTGGTGCTGATCCTCGCGGCGCTCTTCTCGAGCATCATCCGCAACCGGCGCGAGGGCGACGACGGAGGCGACGGTGCATTGGTCGCCGACGGCCCGACCGTGTCGACCTCGCAGACGATCGAGTCCTGAGCGCCCCGAGATCGTGGCAGCGAATCCGTTCCGCAGGCTGTTCGGCGGGGACCCGGCAGGGACCCCGCCGAGCCCGCCCGCGGGCGGCGACACGGCGCTGACCAGTGCCTTCCTCGATGCGGATCGACGGTTCAGCTCCCTCGACGAGGACGTCCGCACGCTGTCGGCGCAGAACCCGAACGCGTCGGCCGTGCGGCAATGGCCCACGATCCGCGACCGGTTCGGCGGCGCCACCGAGCGGTACCTGTGGGCCAGCGGCAGCCAGTCCGGCACGCGGCCGCCCACGCCGCAGGACCGCGACGCCACCGCGCGCGAGCTGGCCGATCTGGTCTCCGTGCTGGACCGGTTCCACACCGACCACCAGCGGGCGCTCACCAACGCCCGCGGCGCACGGGCCAGCTCGGCCGCCCAGGAGCAGGCGGCCCGCGTGGCCGCCGAGCGCGCCACCGACCTGCTGGCGGCACCGTCGACCGCGCCCTACCTGACCCTGCGCCCCGTCGTCCGGGCCACCGACGGACTGGTCGAGGCGGTCCGGCAGCTGGACACCGCGCCGGACCTCGTCGCGCGCGACGCGGCCGCCCGGGCCGTGCAGGAGAAGGCCGCGGAGCTCACCGCCGCGGTCGAGGCCGCGCCCCGGATCGGCGACGACGCCCAGCGGTCCCTCGCCGCGGCGGGCACCCGCCTGCAGGCCGTCCGCAACCGGGCGAGCGACCTCGCGGACACCCGGTCAGCGCTGCTCCGCGAGTTCAGCGCGGCCTGCTCGGCCGATCTCGTCGACAACGACAAGGTGGCGGCGCGGGAGTCCGCCGCCGCGGAAGCCGCACTCGCGACCGCAGCGCGCCGCCTCCGCGAAGGCACGCCGGACCTCGCGCTCGAGGACGTGGGCACCGCCCGCGACCACCTCGACACCGCCGACGCCGCGGTGAACGCCGTCGGCGAGCGGCTCCGCACGCTGCGGTCCGCCAAGGCCGATCCCGCCGCGGTCGCCGCCCGCACCCGCTTCGCGCTCCGCGACGCGCAGCACCTCGCGGTGCAGAAGCAGCAGGTGCACCGCTGGGGCAGCGTGCTCGACGCGCAGCACGCCCGGATCGAGCGGGCCATCGCCGACCTCGAGCGGGTACACCCCGACTACTGGCAGTACCTGCAGACCCTGGCCGACATCGACCGGGTGATCGCCGACGCGGTCGACCGGATGCGGGGGCGGGCGTGACCGGCGCGCTGCACCACTTCGGCCAGCTGCCGGAGGAGGTACGCACCCGCCTGTTCCACCGCCCGCCGCAGCCCTTCGACCGCACCGCGCCGCGCGAGCAGCTCGCGCACGCCCTCGGCGCCACCCTGTACGTGCCGGCGACCCGCGCGGACCTCGCCGGGACCATCCGCCGGCGCCGGGACGACGGGGTGCTCTCGATGGTCATCGACCTCGAGGACGCCGTCGCCGACGATGCCGTCCACCTCGCGATCGACGCCGCCACCGCCGCGCTGGCGGAGCTCGCCGACGCCGCGGACCCGTTGCCGCTGCTCTTCATCCGGCCGCGCGCCACCGCCGAGACCGCCGAGCTGCTGGACCACCTGGGCGACGGTGCCCGCGCCCTCACCGGGGTCGTCCTGCCGAAGTTCACGGCCGCGGCGGGCGGCGCCGCCCTCGCCGCGATCGCCGACCGCGCACCGTCGCAGCAGCTCTACGCGATGCCCGTGCTCGAGACGCCCGAGATCGTCTACCGCGAGACGCGCGACGAGCAGCTCGCGGGCATCTCCGGGGTACTGCGCGAGCACCGGGAGCGGATCCTCGCGGTGCGAATCGGCGCCACCGACATGTCGGCGCTGTTCGGCATCCGCCGCGACCGCGACCTCACGATCTACGACGTGCACGTGGTGGCCGAGACCATTTCGGCGATCGTCAATCGCCTCGGCCGAGCGGACGGCAGCGGCTTCGTCGTGACCGGACCGGTGTGGGAGTACTTCGCCGACCACGAGCGCATGTTCCGGCCGCTGCTGCGCGCCACGCCCTTCGAGCGCAACCACGCCGCGCGGTTCCGGGAGCAGCTCGTGGGCCGCGACCTCGACGGGCTGCTGCGGGAGACGGCCCTCGACCGGGCGAACGGCCTGCACGGCAAGACGGTGATCCACCCCTCCCACGTGGCGGCGGTGCACGCGCTCTCGGCCGTGACCCACGAGGAGTACGAGGACGCCCTCGACATCGTCGGCGGCGACGCGGGCGGCGTGGAGGCCTCCAGCTACCGGAACAAGATGAACGAGATGAAACCGCACCGCAATTGGGCGCGGCAGACACTGATCCGCGCGGACGTCTTCGGGGTGACCCGGCCGGAGGTCGGCTTCGTCGACCTGCTGACCGCGCTGGTGGAAGGACGGTAATGGCGCCCATCCTGTGCGCGGACCTCGGCATGCACGTGCGCGGCGACGCGGAGCTCGCCGAGCTGATCGTGCCGGGCCTGCGCCGCAATCCGCGGCGCGCGCACCTGCTGGTCTCGACGGTCCTCGGCAAGCACGTCCCCGCCGACCCCGCCGCGGTGCGGGCGGCGGCGGATCGCCTCGCCGACCTGGTCGCGGAGCGCCTCGACGGCCCCTGCGTGGTCTTCGGCTTCGCGGAGACGGCGACGGGCCTGGGCCACTGCGTGGCGGCGCGCCTCGGCGCGGCGGTGTACCTGCAGTCCACGCGCCGCCCCGGCGCGATCACCCACGGCGAGTTCACCGAGGGGCACTCGCACGCGACCTCGCACCTGCTGCAGCCCACCTCGCCCGGCCTGCTCTCCGCCGCCGACACGCTGGTGCTCGTGGACGACGAGATCTCCACGGGCGCGACGGCTCTCGACTCGATCCGGGCGCTGCACGGCCTCGCGCCGCACCGCCGCTACGTGGTCGCTTCGCTCGTCGACCTGCGCGCGCCGGAGCACGTCGTCGACAACGAGCGCGTCGCCGCCGCGGCCGGGCTCGACGTCGCCTTCGTCGCGCTGGCGCGCGGCACCGTCGACCTGCCCGAGGGCCTGCCCGCGCGGGTCGCGGACCTGCCGGCGACCCCGTCTAATCCCCGCGTGCCGCACCCGGGCACAGTGCGGACGGTGCACGCGGCGTGGCCGCAGGACGTGCCCGACGGGGGCCGGCACGGCGTGCTCGCCGCCGACCAGCCGCGGCTCGAGGAGGCGGCCGCGGCGGTCGCTGCCGCGATCGCCCCCGAGTTGGACGACCGCCCCGTGATCGTGGTGGGCCACGAGGAGCTGATGTACCTGCCGCTGTGCACGGCGGAGTCGCTCGCCCGCACCGGCTTCCGGGTGCGCTTCCAGACCACCACCCGCTCCCCCGCCCTGGTCCGGGACGAGGACGGCTACCCGCTGCGCCGCGGCTTCGAGTTCCTCTCCCCCGAGCCGGACGAGGAGGCCCCGCGCCGGCATCTGTACAACGCCGCGTGGCCGGGGAAGGACGCGCGCATCGTCCTCGTCGCGGACTCCCCCGCCGACACCGACCGGCTGCGCGCCCCGGGCGGGCTGCTCGACGTGCTGACGGCCGCCGGGCACGACGTGCTCGCGGTGATCGTGCCCGCGTCGGACCAGGCCGCGCTCGCCGCGGCCCGCGCCGGGGCGGCGGCCCGATGACCGCCGCGACGCCGCCGCTGCGGGGACCGGGTTTCGGCTCGTACGCGCCCGACGAGGTGACCTGGCTGCTCAAGGACCTCTCCCACGTGGCGTTGGAGGCCGACATCGCCGAGCGGGAGCGCCGGATCCAGTCGGGCGAGGCGCATTACGCCGAATCGCTGCCCATCGAGTACCAGCCGAGCGCCGAGTACCGGGAGCTCTTCGACGCGGCGCTCGCCGCCTCCGCGCCGCGCCTGGCCGAGGCCGTGGGCACGGTGACGGAGCTCCTGCTGGCCGAGCGCGGCCGCGACCTGGTCCTGGTCTCACTCGCTCGCGCGGGCACCCCGATCGGGATCCTCATGCGGCGGTGGGCGCAGCGTTTCCACGGACTGGACCTGCCGCACTACGCCGTGTCGATCGTGCGCGGCCGCGGCATCGATCATGTGGCGCTCGATCACCTGGTCGCCCACCACGATCCGGCGTCGATCGTCTTCGTGGACGGCTGGACCGGCAAGGGCGCCATCACCCGCGAGCTGGCGGCGGCGCTCGACGAGTACGCCGCCGCCACCGGAACCCGGCTGAACCCGGACCTCGCGGTGCTCGCCGACCCCGGCCACTGCGTGCGCACCTTCGGCACCCGCGACGACTTCCTCATCGCCTCCGCGTGCCTCAATTCCACGGTCTCCGGGCTCGTCTCGCGCACCGTGCTCAACGCCGACCTGATCGGGCCGGCGGACTTCCACGGCGCCAAGTTCTACGCGGAGCTCGCCCCGTACGACGTCTCCGGCATCCTGCTCGACACCGTGACGGACGCCTTCGACGGTGCCGCCCCGGCCGCCCGCGCCGAGGCCACCCGCCTCGCCGCGGATCCGGCCGCGCGCGAACCGGACTGGTCCGGCTGGGCCACCGTCGAGCGGGTGTGCGCGGAGTACGGGGTCACGTCCGCGAACCTGGTGAAGCCGGGGATCGGCGAGACCACCCGGGTGCTGCTGCGCAGGGTCCCGTGGCGGGTGCTGCTGCGCGATCCCGACGATCCCGATCACCTGCACATCCGCCGCCTCGCCGCGGAGCGCGACGTGCCGGTGGAGATCGTGCCGGGCCTGGCGTACGCGTGCATCGGCCTGATCAAGGAGGACTCGTGACCGCCTTCGTCACCAGCGACCTCGACCGCACGCTGATCTTCTCGGAGGCCGCCGCGGGACCGGTGTTCGCCACCGCCGACCCGATCTGCGTGGAGATCTACCGCGACGCGCCGCTGTCGTACATGACCCCGGCCGCGCACGCGGGCCTCGCCGCGCTCGCCGCCGCGACCCCGGTGGTGCCCACCACGACCCGGACGCCCGAGCAGTACCGCCGGGTGCGGCTGCCGGGCGCGCCGTTCCGGTTCGCGATCTGCTCCAACGGCGGCGAGATCCTCGTCGACGGTGCGCCGGACCCGCAGTGGCAGGCCCATATCCGCGGTCTGCTCGCCGCGCTGCCCGCGGACCTCGACCGCATCGCGGCGCAGCTGGAGACGCGGCTCGCCCCGGAGTGGGGCGCGCGCCTGCGCCTGGTGCCGGGCCTGTTCGCCTACGTGGTGTCCGAGGTGCGCGTCCCCGCCGAGGTGGTCGACGAGTGGAGCGCGTACTGCGCGCCGCTCGGCTGGAGCATCTCGCAACAGGGTCGCAAGCTCTACACCATCCCGGAGCCGGTGACGAAGTCCCGTGCCGCCCTGGAGGTCCGGCGGCGCCTCGAGAACGCCGGCGCCCTCGACCCGGGCGCGCCCTGGCTCGCCGCCGGCGACGGCGCCCTCGACACCGACCTGCTCGCGGCGGCCGACGCGGCGATCCGCCCGCGGCACGGCGAGCTCCAGGAGCTCGGCTTCGCGCTCCCGCACCTGACCCTCACCGCCGGCGCCGGCATCGCGGCCGGCGGCGAGATCGTCGACTGGCTCACCCGCGCCGCCACCGCAGACCCCGTCCCCGATCCGATCAAGGAGATCCGATGACCGCACTGTCCAAGGGCCAGAACGGGCCGCTGCCCGCCGGCCCGGTCACCGTCACCGTCGAGCTGCCGGCCCCCGCGGACGTCTCCGCCCTGCTCGTGACCGAGTCCGGGAAGGTCCGCTCCGACGCCGACTTCGTCTTCTTCAACCAGCCCACCGGCCCCGGCGTGAGCCTGGCGAACGGCGCCCTCCGCATCGACGGCGCCGGCCTCCCCGCCGACATCGCGCAGGTGCGCGTCGCCATCACCCTCGACGACGCCTCCTCGTCCTTCGGGCGGTTCGGCGCGCCCGTCGCCCGCGTCGCCGACGGTGCGGGTGCCCCGCTGTACGAGTACGCGATCGACGGCCTGAGCAGCGAGTCCGTGGTGATCGCGGTGGAGATCTACCGGCGCGGCGCCGACTGGAAGGTGCGGGCCGTGGGGCAGGGCTACGCGGGCGGCTTCGCCGACCTCGTGCGCGACCACGGCGTCAGCGTCGACGACGCCCCCGCCGCACCGGCACCCGCCGCCTCGCCACCCCCGGCACCCGCGCCGCAGGCACCGTCGAACCCGGCTCCGCCTGCGCAGAGCCAGCCGTCTGCGGCGTCCGGCCAGCCGATCGACTACTTCGCGAGCGGGACGGCACCGTCGGCCCCGTCGGGCAGCGCCCCGATCGACTACTTCAACACCCCCGCGCCACAGCAGAACCCGGCCCCGCAGCCGCCGGCGCAGGAGCCCTTCACGCCGACGGCGCAGCTCGCGGGCCAGCAGCCGGCGGCCGGGTCGGGCGAGATCAGCCTGACCAAGAACAAGCGCGTCGACCTCACCAAGGGCCAGAAGGTGGTGCTGCGCAAGGACGGCGGCGTCCAGCTGACACGGATCGCAATGGGCCTCGGCTGGGACCCGGTGCGCAAGCAGGGCCTGTTCGGCTCGAAGGCCAAGGACATCGACCTGGACGCCTCGGTGGTGCTGTTCGCCGGGCAGCGGCCGGTGGACGTGGTGTACTTCGGCCAGTTGCAGTCGAAGGACGGCTCGATCCAGCACCTGGGCGACAACCTCACCGGCGCGGGCGACGGCGACGACGAGGTGGTGAACGTGAACCTGCCCGCGGTGACGCCGCAGGTCACGTCGCTGGTGTTCATCGTGAGCTCGTACCAGGGGCAGCGCTTCGACCAGGTGGACAACGCCTACTGCCGGCTCGTGGACTCGACGACGGGCGTCGAGCTGGCGCGGTTCGCGCTGGCCGGCGGCATGCCCTACACGGGGATCGTCATGTGCACGATCGCCCGCCAGGGCGGGGAGTGGAAGCTGCAGGCGATCGGCGAGTGCATCAACGCCAAGACACCCCGCGACGCCATCCCGCAGCTCGCGCCCTTCCTCGGCTGAAAACGTCTGTGGGATCGTGTCCGCTCAGCGAACACGATCCCACAGACGCCGGAACCGCCGGGGCTACGCGGGTTCCGCGGCGACCTTCTTGGTGCGGGCGTACAGCGCGACGCAGATCGCCGCGAACAGCGCGACGCCCAGCGCCTCGCCCCAGTGCAGCCAGCTCTCGCCGATGAAGGGCAGGGCCAGCGGCTCGTCCTTGTCGGTGGCGACGACGATGCCCGCGTAGATCACGCCGAACAGCGACTCGCCCACGATGAGGCCGGTCGCGAGCAGCGTGCCCAGCCGCTTGCGGCCCTCCGCCACCTCGCCGGTCGCGGAGCCGTCCGCCCACCGGTTGTAGAAGAAGCCCAGCAGGGCGCCGACGGGGATCATCAGCGTCACGCTCATGGGCAGGTACATGCCCATGCCCACGGCCAGCGGCGGCAGGCGGAACTTCGACGTGCGCGAGAGCACCTCGTCGATGAGGATGACGACGGCCCCGATGAGGGCGCCGAGACCGATGAGGCCCCAGTCGAGATCGCCGCCGAAGACGCCCTTCGACAAGCTCGCCAGCAGCGAGGCCTGCGGCGCCGCAAGGGCGTTCTCGCCCGCGTTGGGTGCCCCGACGAAGCCGAAGCCGTTCTGCAGCAGATCGAGCACCGGCGGGATGATGGCGGAGCCGAAGGCGACGCCGATCACGAGCGCCACCTGCTGCTTCCACGGCGTCGCCCCGACGAGCTGACCCGTTTTGAGGTCCTGCAGGTTGTCGTTGGAGATGGTGGCGATGCTGAAGATGATCGCCGCGGTGAACAGCGTGTACGCGATGAGCGCCGTAGCGGTATCGCCCTCCGACGGTCCCCAGACCGCGCGGATCAGCAGCGCCGCGGACAGCACGACGAGGATGCCGACGCCGGAGACGGGGCTGTTGGACGCACCGATGAGGCCGGCCATGTAGCCGCAGACGGACGCGACCACGAGGCCGAGGACCAGGATGTAGACGATGCTCAGCGTGATGATGCCGCCGGCCTGGCCCTCGAGTGCGGTGCCGTTGGTGAACGTCCACAGGAGCACGCCGATCGGCACCAGGGAGGCGATCACGATGGCCGCGACGTACGGGAAGGGCATGTCGCGCTCGGTGATATCGACGAGCTCGCCGTCGCGGCGCTTGCGGGAGGAGGCGATCGAGTCGGCGATACCGCGCAGCACCGGGCCGAGGATCTTGATCAGCGTCCACACGGCGGCGATGGCGATCGCGCCCGCGCCGATGAGGCGGACCTCGGTGCTGAACGCGGTCGAGATGACCTTGGTGATGCTGCCGGTGTCCGGCAGGTCGCCCGCGGTCCAGATCGGGAGGAGCACGAAGTAGGAGATGACGAGGCCGACGATCATCGCGAAGCCGACGGTCACGCCGACGAGGTGGCCGACGCCGATGAGCGCGAAGGACAGGCCGGGCACGAACAGGGTGCCGCCGTTACCGATCCGCAGGGTGGTCGACAGGCCCTCGGCGACCACCTTCATCTTGGCGAGCAGCGCGTAGCCCGCGGAGGCCAGCGAGCCCAGCACGATGAGGCCCAGGCCGCGCTTGTTCTCGCTGGCGCCCTCGGCGGTGTCGCCGACCTTGAGCACCTCCGCCGCCGCGACGCCCTCGGGGAAGGGCAGGTCGGAGCCCGTGACCAGGGCTCGGCGCAGCGGGATGGAGTACATGACGCCGAGCACGCCGCCGATCAGGCAGACCAGGGTGGTGGTCCAGTACGGGAAGTTCGCCCACCACCCGATCATCACGAGGCCCGGCAGGATGAAGACGATGGCCGAGAGGGTGCCCGCGGCCGACGCGATCGTCTGCACGATGTTGTTCTCGATGATGGAGTGGTTCGCGAAGTAGCGCAGCAGCGCCATCGAGATCACGGCCGCCGGGATCGACGTGGCGAAGGTCAGGCCGACCTTCAGGCCCAGGTACGCATTGGCTGCGGTGAAGACGAGCGTGATCAGACCGCCGAGGAGGACGGCACGGGTCGTGAACTCGCGGACGCCGGATTTCGGCGCGGCGGGTACCGGTGTGGACATGGATGTATCCCTTCTCAAGGACGTGGCCGGTTCGGCCGAACGTGAAAACCCTAGGTCCCAGCACGCCATCGCACGACTCGAACGCGCGAGGTCGTGCGTCGCGGTCACGAGTCGTAGGGTGGACGAGTGCGATTCGGAGTGGTGATCCTGCCCCAGTACCCGTGGCCCGAGGCGCGCCGGCGCTGGCGGAAGGCGGAGGAGCTCGGGTTCGATCACGCCTGGACCTACGACCACCTGTCGTGGCGGACCCTCGCGGATCAGCCCTGGGGCGCGACGGTCCCGCTGCTCACCGCGGCGGCCACCGCCACGGAGCGGATCCGGCTGGGTACCTTCGTCACCTCTCCCAACTTCCGCCACCCGGTGCCGTTCGCGAAGGACCTGGCCGGCGTCGACGAGATCGCGGCCGGCCGCCTCCTCCTGGGGATCGGCTCCGGCGGCACCGGATTCGACGCCTTCGTCCTGGGGCAGCCCGAGCTCACCCCGCGCGAGCGACACGACCGCTTCGTCGAGTTCACCCGCGACCTCGACGTGCTGCTCCGGTTCGAACAGGAGGGCCCCATCTCCTTCGACGGTCCGCTGTACCGGGCCGTCGACGCGCGCATGGTCGGGACGCCCGCGCAGGCGCCGCGCATGCCCTTCGTGCTCGCGGCCAACGGCCCGAAGGGCCTGCAGCTGGTGGCCGAGCAGGGCCAGGGCTGGGTCACCACCGGGCCCGACGGTGACGGCGGCGACGCCTGGTGGTCCCGCGTCGCCGGGCTGTCCCAACGGCTCGACGACGCGCTCGACGCCGCGGGGCGCGACCGGGGCACCGTCAACCGCTACCTGTCGATCGACTCGGGCGGCACGTACTCGCTGAGCTCTCCCGGCGCCGCCGACGACGCCGTGGGCCGCGCCGCGGAGCTCGGCTTCACCGACGTGATCCTGCACTGGCCCCGCGACGGCGAGCCCTACGAGGGCACCGAGGCCGCCCTCGACGCCTTCGCCGAGCGCCACCTCGCCAACGGCGGCCGCTGACCTCCGAGGGTCCGGCGCCGACCCGGGCGAATTATTTCCTGTGCACACCTAAATGTACTTTGAGCTTCCGTTACCGTGACTTTCCCTGACGCTCACGTCGCCCTGACACATTGACCGGGATTCAGCCACACAGATCCCGCTCAGCCTCAGTCTCAGGGAGACCCCATGCGCCTGCCCAACCTGCGCCTGCTCACCGATCACGACGGTAAGTCGGCCCGCTCGCACACCACCTGCAAGTACAAGTGCGGCAACCAGTGCTTCCGCGAGCACGACAACCAGTCCGACAACGAGTACTTCGGCGACATCACCCGGCGCACCGTGCTGCGCGGCGCGGGCGTGGCGGCGCTGGGCGCGGGCGCGGTCACCGTCCTCGCGGCGTGCGGCGACAACGGTTCCACCGGCGCCGGCGCCTCCTCGAGCGCGGCGGCGGGGAACGGCGCGCCGGCGGAGAACGTGAACGCCCCCGGCCTGAACTTCACCGCCATCACCCCGAACAAGGCCGACGCCGTCACGGTGCCCGAGGGCTACGAGCAGGCCGTCGTGATCCGCTGGGGCGATCCGGTGGTCCCGGGCGCGCCGCAGTTCGACTTCGACAACCAGACCCCCGAGGCGCAGGCGCAGCAGTTCGGCTTCAACAACGACTTCACGGATCTCATCGCCGTGGACGGCAAGCCGGACACCTTCCTCATGGTGTGCAACCAGGAGTACACGACCGGCACTGCGATGTTCAAGGGCTACAAGGAGGGCGACCCCACCGAGAACCAGGTGCGGGTCGAGATGGCCGCGCACGGCATCACCGTGGTCGAGGTCAAGGGCGAGCCCGGCTCGGGCAAGCTGACTCCCGTTCTGGGCGAGTACAACCGGCGCATCACCGCCTCGACGGAGTTCGAGCTGCGCGGTCCCGCCGCGGGCACCTTCTTCACCCGCACCGCCGCGGACCCCACCGGCACCCGCGTGCTGGGCACCATCGCCAACTGCTCCGGCGGCATCACGCCGTGGGGCACCATGATCTCCGGCGAGGAGAACTACACCAACTACTT
This sequence comes from Tsukamurella hominis, assembly GCF_965137015.1. Taxonomy (NCBI): domain Bacteria; kingdom Bacillati; phylum Actinomycetota; class Actinomycetes; order Mycobacteriales; family Tsukamurellaceae; genus Tsukamurella; species Tsukamurella hominis. Next base: position 54,075 of record NZ_CBCRZG010000012.1, read on the forward strand.
CTCGGGCGCCGAGACGCCGCCGCTGGACGGCCTCAAGGAGGGCTGGAAGCGGTACGGCGTGGGCAAGGACGAGGACGCCCACCACTGGATGAAGTACGAGGACCGGTTCGATCTGTCCAAGGAGCCCAACGAGATCAACCGCTTCGGCTACCTCGTGGAGGTCAACCCCCACGACCCGAAGTCCACGCCGATCAAGCACTCGGCCCTGGGCCGGATGAAGCGCGAGGGCGGCAACATCTACGTCACCCCGACCGGCGAGGTCGTGACCTACTGCGGCGACGACTCGAAGTTCGAGTACATCTACAAGTTCGTCAGCTCGCGGAAGATCCAGCCGGGCAAGGGCGCCGCGGCGATGGAGTCGAACATGCGGATCCTCGACGAGGGCACGCTGTACGTCGCCAAGTTCGAGGGCCAGCAGGTGGAGAACGGCAAGGTCCCCGAGGGCGGCTACAAGGGCACCGGGAAGTGGATCCCGTTGCTCACCACCAAGGCCGACGGCAGCGCCGAGTCGCACGTCGACGGGATGCCGGCCGAGAACGTCGCACTGTGGACCCGCGTCGCGGGCGACAAGGTGGGCGCCACCAAGATGGACCGCCCCGAGGACATCGAGCCGAACCCCAAGACCGGCAAGATCTACTGCGCGCTGACCAACAACAGCGACCGCGGTACCGAGGGCAAGGCGGGCATCGACACGCCGAACCCGCGCGTGAAGAACAAGAGCGGTCAGCTGCTCGAGATCACCGACAACCACACGGGCACCGATTTCTCCTGGGACCTGCTGCTGGTGTGCGGTGACCCCGCCGCCGCCGACACCTACTACGGCGGCTTCGACAAGACCAAGGTCTCGCGGATCAGCTGCCCCGACAACGTCACCTTCGACTCCCACGGCAACCTGTGGATCTCGACGGACGGCACGAACTCCACCTTCGACAGCAACGACGGCCTGTTCGGTGTCGTCCTGGAGGGCAAGGACCGCGGCCTGACCAAGCAGTTCCTCACGGTGCCCTTCGGCGCCGAGACCTGCGGCCCCGTCGTGCGCGACAACCGCGTGCTCGTCGCCGTGCAGCACCCGGGCGAGACGGACGACGCCACCGCCGACAAGCCCACCTCGCACTGGCCCGACGGCGGCTCCAGCCAGCCCCGTCCGTCGGTGGTCGCGGTGTGGAAGAAGTCGGGCAACATCGGGTCGTAGCCCCCTGCTCGTCCGGTCCGACGGTGCCGGGCTCGCCCACGGGCGGGCCCGGCACCGTCGCATTTGTGCCTAGTATCGGGGCATGAACTCCGTGTCCGATGCGCCCGGCGCACCGTCGACCCCGCCCTCCGACGCCGAGGTGGACGACCTCGCCGCGCGACTGCGGTCCCCGCTGCTGCAGCTCCACTTCCTCATGCGGCGGAACACGCCGGGACCGGATCTCACCCCGGCGCAGCAGTCCGCGCTGCAGAGCCTGCTGCGGCTCGGCCCCGTGCGGATGGGCGAGCTGGCGCGGTTCCTGCGGATCCGGCTGCCCTCCGCGACGAGCGCCGTCGACGGGCTCGAGCGCCTGGGGCTCGCGCAGCGCACCCCGGACCCGGACGACGGGCGCGCGGTCGTGGTGCAGCTCTCCGAGCACGGCGAGCAGCTGACCTCTGAGCTCATCGCGGCGCGCAACGCGGTCCTCGCCGAGCATCTGCACGAGCTGACGGACGAGGACCGGCGGAATCTGGACCAGGCGGTGCCCGCGCTGAACAAGCTCATCGACCGCTACCGGGACGGCGACTGAGGAATCGATCACACCGACTTGTCCTTAGCACAAGGCAATAGTTAGAATTTCGTAGTACCCCGAGAGGAGCTGCGATGACGACCACCGCCGAACGTACCCAGACAGAGCACGCGCACCCCAGCCTGCGCGACACCCTGTCCCATCAGCCCAAGGCGGTGTGGGTCACGGCCTTCGCCGCGGTGATCGCCTTCATGGGCATCGGCCTCGTCGATCCGATCCTGGTGTCCATCGCCGACTCCCTGCACGCGACGCCCAGCCAGACCACCCTGCTGTTCTCGTCCTACCTCGGCGTCCAGGTGGTCGCCATGCTGTTCATCGGCTGGTTCACCTCGATGTTCGGCGCGAAGCGCACCGTCATCGCGGGCCTGCTGCTCATCGTCATCGCCGCCGGGGCCTGCGCCCTGGCGAACTCGATCGGCGCCCTCGTCGCGTGGCGCGCCATCTGGGGCCTCGGCAACGCGCTGTTCATCGCGACCGCGCTGGCCGTGATCGTCGCCGCCGCCACCGGCGGCCAGCAGGGCGCGATCCTGCTCTACGAGGCCGCGCTCGGCGTGGGCCTGGCCGTCGGTCCGCTGCTCGGCGCCGTCCTCGGCGGCGTCTCCTGGCGCGGACCGTTCGCCGGCACCGCCGTCCTCATGCTGATCGGCGCCGTGCTGTGCGCGACGATGCTGAAGCCCGACGCGGCGGAGGCGAAGGAGAAGCGGCAGCGCGAGGGCACCGTCTCGCCGCTCGCCCCGCTCAAGGCGCTGCGCCAGCGCGGCCTGTTCCTCACCGGACTCGGCTCCGCCTTCTACACCGCGGCCTTCTTCACCATCCTCGCCTGGTCGCCGTTCGTGCTGCACCAGAGCGCCTACTTCGTCGGCGCCGTGTTCGTCGGCTGGGGCCTGCTCGTCGCCGTGAGCGGCGTGTGGCTCGCGCCGAAGGTCGCCGCCGCCCTCGGCGAGCGCACCGGCTCCATCGTGGCCGTGCTGGTCTACGGCGTGCTGCTGGTGGTCGCCGCCGTCGGCCACGAGAACGTCGCGGTGGTCGTCACCGTCGTCGTGCTCTCCGGCATCCCGTCGGGCGTGCTGAACACGCTGTTCACCGGCACGGCGATGTCGATCGCCGACGCGCCGCGCCCCGTCGCCAGCGCCGGCTACAACTTCCTGCGCTGGGCCGGTGGCGCCCTGGCCGCGACCTTCGTGGCGCACATCGCGAACTGGTTCGGCAGCGCCGCGGCCCCGTTCTACATCGGCGCGATCGCCTGCGTCGTCGCCGCCGTCATCCTGACCCAAGTGCGCGGCCGGAACGCCGATGCCCACGAGGTCCCGGCCGAGGCCGCCCTCGTCGGCGACGCGGAGTTCTGAGCGTTCGAGACCCGAGAACCCCGGCGGATCCCCAGGATTCGACCGGGGTTCTCCCGTGCGCGCGGCCTTCGGTAGCGTGGCCGCATGACCGACGACGCCCGCCCCCTCGCCCTCGTCACCGGCGCCTCCCGCGGGCTCGGCGCGCACATCGCGCGTGGGCTCGGCGGCTCCCACCGGCTCCTGCTCGGCGGCCGCCCCTCCCCCGCGCTCGACGGCCTCGTCGCCGAGTTCGACGGTGCCGCACCCTTTCCGGCCGACCTCACCGATCACTCCGCGGTCCGGGAACTCGTCGCACCGATCGACCGGCTCGACGTGCTCGTGCACAACGCCGGCGTCGGCCGCATCGGGCGGATCGAGGACACCCCCGCCGCCGACTGGCGGGAGATGTTCGAGGTCAACCTGCTCGCGGTCGTCGAGCTCACCCGCGCCCTGCTGCCCGCGCTGCGCGCCGCGGGCGGCCACGTGGTGCTGATCAACTCGGGCGCCGGCAAGCGCGCCAACCCCGGCTGGTCCGCCTACGCCGCGAGCAAGTTCGGGCTGACCGCCTTCGCCGAGGCGCTCCGCGCCGAGGAGCCCGCGCTGCGCGTGACCAGCGTCTTCCCCGGGCGGATCGACACGGAGATGCAGCAGGGCATCTTCGCCGCCGAGGGGCGCGAGTACGCGACCGAGGGCCTGCTCCGCCCGGAGACCGTCGCCCGCGCCGTCGTTCGGGCGATCGAGACCCCCGGCGACGCGCACCCCACCGAGATCGTGCTCCGGCCGCGCTGATCAGCGGACCAGGTACCGCCCCGTGCACACACGGGTCCAGTTGTCGTGCCACGGCACGGGCCCCGGGCCGTCGGCGACGTGCACGAGCACGCGGAACTCGACGTCCCCCGGTCCGGTTGCCGCCCGGAAGAAGGCCGCGTTGACGCCCTCGCCCCCGATGTGCCCCGTGGCGCCCGTCCGCAGGTTGCGCCAGTCCAGGGTGCCCGTCGCCTTGAAGGTGATCCCCGCCCAGAGCGGCCCGAAGTCGGCCCTCCCCGTGACGCCGACGCGGCCCGGGCCGTCGGCCGTGATCGTGGAGATGAGGCCGGGAACCCGGCACAGGGTGTCGGGGGCCGGCCCGGGGCCGGGTGCCGCGCCGGCGATACCCGCACCGGCGGCGACCGCAGCGGCGGCGGCGCAGACTGTGACCGCTCCCCGCGCCAGCGATCGGATGAGGTTGTGCTGCATGAGAACTCCTCGGGTGTGTGATCGGATCGGTCCCCCACCCGTGGCTTCAGTGCGACCGCGCTGTCCGCACGGCTGACGTTAGAACCGCACGCCAGGAATCGCAACGATCCGGGGTTGTCGACGCCGGGACGGTCGGCATAGAGTCGAACGCGTGAGCAGCGAGTCGTGGGCCGAGACGGACGACTACCTGGAGCGGACGGTGGCCGTCGACGCGGCCGCGTTCGAACCGATCCGCGTAGCGCAGGCCGAGGGCGGCCTGCCGGACATAGCCGTCTCCGGCACGCAGGGCAAGTTCCTCTACCTGCTGGCCTCGATCGCGGGCGCCGAGCGGATCCTCGAGATCGGCACGCTCGGCGGCTACAGCACCGCCTGGCTCGCGCGCGCCGTCGGGCCGTCGGGGTCGGTGATCACCCTGGAGTTCTCACCCGCGCACGCCGCCGTCGCGCGGGCCAGCCTCGACGAGGCCGGCCTGGGTGATCGCGTCGAGATCAAGGTCGGCGCCGCCCTCGATACCCTGCCCTTCCTCGAGGGCCCGTTCGGCCTCGTCTTCATCGATGCCGACAAAGCCAACAACCGCGCCTACCTCGATTGGGCTCTGCGGCTGAGCGTTCCGGGCACTGTCATCGTGATCGACAACGTGGTCCGCCGCCTGCAGGACGAGGGGCCCGACGCCGACGGAATCCGCGGCGCCCTCGAACGCCTCGGCACCGACCCGCGGCTGGACGCCACCGCGCTGCAGACCGTCGGGATCAAGGGCTGGGACGGCCTGGCGATCGCCGTCGTGCGCTGACTAGCTCCGATACGCGGGCAGGGTGATCGGCGACTTGTAGAGCGAGTTCACCCGCTCGCCCGCCAGCCACTCCTGCAGCCGCGCGGCCTCCGCGTCGAGGGCCTTCCGCGCCGCGCGAGGCGTGCCCGGCGCCAGCACCAGCCCGACGGCGCCGTCGTCGTCCTGCGTGTAGGCCCCGACGATGCGACCGTCCCACCAGGCGGTGGTCCCGGCGTTGCCGGCGGCGTCGTAGATCGCCGTGGCGAAGCCCGGCTCGAGGTAGAAGGCGCGTTCCTTCCAGCCCATCGGCGTGGGATCGAGTGCGGGGAGGAGCGCGGCCCAGGGCTCCACGGGGTCCTCCGGGTCCACGTCGTCGTGCAGCACCCAGCCGGTGCCGTCGCGCTCCAATTCCACCGGGACCGCACCGATCTCGGCGAGCGCGGCGCGGATCGCCGTCTTGGTGGCGCCGAACCACCACACCACGTCGGTCTCCGTGGCCGGGCCGAAGGCGCGCAGGTACTCACGCACCAGAATCGCGTACGCCTCGGCGGGTTCGGTACGCACGGCCGGCTCCCCGAGCCACTCGTCGGCGCGGGACCACAGGTTCCGGTTCACGCGCCAGTGGCTCTCGTTGTGGGCGCGCACCAGCTCGCCCGCCGCGCCGAGCCAGGTGAGAACCCTGGGCGCCAAGTGCATCTCGCCGCCGTACTTCTTGCCCTCCGACATCATCACCTTGCCATCGAGCTCGGGCACCTGCTCACGGAGCCGCACGGCGCTGAGCTCGCAGCCGCGGAGGGCGTCGAGGACCGCTGCGCGCGCCTGCGCGAGCCAGACCTCGCCATCAGCGGCGATGCCGCCGCGGACCGCGTCCTTGGCGATCTTCGCGTGCTCCTGGGCCGCGACGCGGTCCGACGGGCCGCTCAGCGCCGGGCCGTACAGCTCGCGCGGGAAGACGAACATGGTGCGGCGCATGGCGAGCTGCTTGACGAGCGAGCGCTCCTCCCAGAGTTCGCGCTCGTACTCGTCACGGGCGAAATCGTGCATCCGCGCGTGCACCGACAGGTACGGCGTCGCCGGCTCCGTGGCGTGCAGGACACCGACGGCGCGCACCGCGTCCAGGACGGAATCGGTGCGATGCCGCGGCGCGAGGGCGTGGCGGCGGGCCATGCGAGCGCGGCGCTCCGCATCGTCGATCAGGCGCATCCGGCGCTCCCCTCATCCGAGGACTCCAGGCTAAGGCATCGTCACCCCGTCGGAAGCATGTTCGAGACTATTGCCCTCTCTCGCACATGCGCGTAGGATTGCAGTAGCGAAGGGAGGCGGCTCATGATCGATTCCGGCACTGCGGCTGAGTATCTCGATGCGCTCGCCTCCTTCGAACAGGCTGCCGACCGCTTGGCCGCGATGAACCCCGTCATGCTGTCCTCGCAGGAGGTCCTCGGCAGCCTCCGGCGCCTCGAGCGCGCCGCGCGCACGGTCTCCAGCAGCCAGTACTGGCTCACCGAGGTGGCCATCGAGCAGGACCTGCCGGCCCAGCTCGGCTACACGGGCGCCAAGGAGCTTCTGGTCGATCAGCTGTGCCTGGCGGGCGTCGAGGCGCGGGATCGGATCCGTGGTGCTCGGTCGCGCGCGCCGCGGCAGGAACGCGGGCACGCCCCCGAGCCGCGCCTGCCCCTCGTCGCCGCCGCCCAGCGCGCGGGCACGCTGTCCGAACGGCACGCCCTGGCGATCGAGAAGGCCTTCGACACCTGCTCCCCCAAGCTCTCCCATCCCGACCTGCACGATCTGGAGGACATGCTGGTCACCGCCGCCGTCGGCGGGTGCACGCCGGAGGACGTCGTACTCCTAGGCCGGCGTGCGTACGAGCTCCTCGACTCCGACGGTGCCGAACCCTCCGCGGAGGACGTCGCCCGCAAGCGCGAGATGACCGTCGGCAAGCAGGGTGACGACCTCATGTCCGCGCTCGGCGGGGTTCTTTCACCGGAGGCCCGCGCGCTGATGGACACGATGCTGGAGAAGCTCGCCCGGCCCGGCGTGAACAACCCGGCGGACGCGGAGCACCCCGTCGACATCGACGATGCCGAAGCCGTCGCGGAGGCTGCGAAGCGGGACCGCCGGAGCGCGGGGCAACGCAACCACGACGCGTTCGTCGCGGCGCTCCGGATCGTGATCGGTTCGGGCGCGCTCGGGCAGCACCGCGGGATGCCGTGCGTCCCGATCATCACCCTGGGGATCGATCAGCTCGAGTCCGAGACCGGCATCGCCACCACCGCCACCGGTGGTCGGCTGCCCGTCGGGGACGCGCTGCGAATGATGGGCGCCAACCCCAAGTACGTTCTGCTGCTGGATGTCGCGTCGCGCCCGCTGTACCTCGGCCGCGAGAAGCGCCTGGCGTCCGCGGACCAGCGCATCGCCCTCTACGGATCCGAGCGGGGCTGCAGCGCGCCCCGGTGCGATGCGCCCGCCACCCGCTGCCAGGTGCACCACACGATCGAGTGGCGGGACGGGGGCGCCACCGACATCACGGTGCTGACCCTGGCCTGCGATGCCCACCACGGCAAGGTGGTCCCCAGTGACGACGAGGTGCGCCGCGGATTCGAGACCGTCACGCTGCCCGAGGGCGACGAGTGCGCCGGCCGCACCGGATGGCGCCGCACCGGCGACCCCACCGGCGAGTACCGCGTGAACCACTCGCACCACGCGGAGGAGCTCTACCGGCTGGCGCAGGAGCACCACCGCCAACGACACCAGCAGTACGCCGACGAGTGGCGCGCGCAGGACGAACGCGCCCTCTACCGCGACTTCGTGGGCACCATCCACGACGACATCGCCGCGATGCTGGACGGGCCGAATGGCCCGCCGCTGCTGGAGGACCTGCTCTCCGACCACGACGCCGACAACCATTGGCGCGAGGATCCGCCGTGGCAGCTCGCTGTCGTGGCATGACCCGAGGTGTCATTCGCCGACGGCTCAGGCGCGCCGGCGCAGCGCATGGCGGGTCAGCACATCGGGGCCGTCGGCTCCGTGCACGGGGCGGGCTCAGCGCGTACCGAGGGCTCCCAGGTTCCGGGTGAATCGACCCAGGCCCGGCCCGGTCAACTCATCCAGGACGACGGTGCGGCCGCCCATGGCGAGCAGCAACGCCTCCGCCGAACCGTGCACCTCCGGGCCACGACCGAAGGACCAGTCGAGGTCGTCGGCGACGAGGCGCACTCCCCTGCCGCGGACCGCACCCCGCACAGGCGGCGCCCAGAGTGCGAAGTTCAGCGCCGGCAGGATGCGCTTCCCGGGGATCGTCCGCGGCAGGTTCAGCGGCCGGCGCACGTCCTGCTGGTGGATCATGCCGTCCAGCAGGGAGATACGGCAGCCGAACCCGGAGGTCAGTCCCGTGGGCCGCTGGTGTGCGCGGAGGGCGGACACGATGTTGCCGGTGGTGAGCCCGGCGAGCTCCGCGAGACGCGCATCGTTCGACGAACTGCCAGGATGCGCGCGGCCGGTGACCATGCGCTGCAGCGTCTCCCGCCCCGTCAACAGGTCGTAACTGATGTGATGCAGCACCACGTCCCGGACGCTCCACCCCGCACACAGGCTGGGCGCACGCCACTGCGCTTCCGTGAAGCCCTCCACGAGGTCGAGCAGGCTGCGCCGCTCCTCGGTCGCGAGGTCCGCCAGGGATCCGATCACGGGTTCCCCTCCTCCTCGGCGTGCCACAGGTCGTCGTCCCGATCCTTGACGAAGATCCGGCCGCGAGGTTCCACTTCGACGACATCCGTGAGCCAGAAGGTGTCGCCCGGCGCCCACCCCGCGATCACCGAGTGCACCCCCGGCTCCACCTCGATCGCGGTGCCACTCGCCGCCAGATACGCCCCGACCTGCAGGTGCACCGCGTCGTACTCCGCTGCTACTGATCGCCAATCAGGCATCACCCAGCGAGTGTCGGCGAGACCGGTGGTGATCCGCCAGTCCGAGGATCGGTCGTTCGTGACGTCCAGCTGATGACGTCGACAGAGCCGCGCCCACGCCTCACCGGAGTCGATCTCGAACACTCGTGAACGCGAGGACGTCACTGGGTGAACCGCCGCCCGCTGCTGCCCAAACCCGTCCTCAACGAGGAACAGGCCGCTCGGCTCTCCGTCCGGGGAGGGACATGTTCGGACCAGTCCGACCGGCGGCATCGACCACCACCCACTTCTGTAACCGGGCCGCTCGCTCGGCCGACGAGGACGGAACGCATCGGCGAGGATCGCCGCCGCCCGCAAATCCGAGTCCAGGGCACCCACCTCACTGAAGGGCAGGAAACGCACCTCGTACTGATGCTCCGACATCGGTGCGGTCCACCATCGGGTCTCCGGCAACGCCGCGATCCGTTGCGCGATCTCTCGCAGGTCCGACGCGAGCAGAGGTATCGAGCCCACGAGTTCTTCGTCACGGGGGTCCTGCCAGTACACGGCGTTGTCAACGGTGTGCTCCAGCGCTCGGCGCACCGCGGTGCTATCGATGACCTCCGGTTCGGCGAGCGCGACAGCGAGGGCGCGAACGGACTGGGCTTGAGCATCGGTGAGCACGCGGTCGCTCGCGGCCGTGTACCAGGGCCCGCCCGTATCGGTCAGTGGGTCGAGCTCAAGATCCCACAGAAGGCGCCATGCCGAAAACGGAAGGCCGGCGAACACACACAGTGCTCGCCCGCGGGGGCCGGCCATGAGCTGCTCGGCGAGCGCCTGCATGGCCGGACTCACCTGTTACGGAACGATGTTGACGAGCTTGCCGGACACGACGATGACCTTGCGCGGCGCGCCGTCGAGCAGCTCGGCGATCTTCGGATCCGCCAGGGCGGCGGCCTCGAGCGCCTCGTCGGAGGCGTCGGCGCCCACGGTGATCCGCGCGCGGACCTTGCCCTTGACCTGCACCGGGATCTCGACGGTGTCCTGCACCAGCCACTGGCCCTCGGCCACAGGGAAGGGGCCGTGCGCCAGCGACTCGGCGTGTCCCAGCCGGCTCCACAGCTCCTCCGCGATGTGCGGGGCGACGGGAGCGAGCATGAGCGTCAGCGGCTCGGCGAGCGAGCGCGGTGCGCCGCCGGGGTACTCCTTGGTGAGGTGGTTGGTCAGCTCGATCAGCTTGGCGATGGCGGTGTTGTCGCGCATCTCCGCGTAGTCCTCGCGGACGCCGGCGATCGTCTTGTGCAGCACCCGCATCGAGTCGTCGGACGGGGTCTCGTCGGTGACGCGGACGGCACCGGTCTCCTCGTCGATCACCGCGCGCCAGGCGCGCTGCAGGAAGCGCTGCGCGCCCACGACGTCCTTCGTCGCCCACGCGCGGTCCTGGTCCAGCGGACCCATGGACATCTCGTAGACGCGCAGGGTGTCGGCGCCGTAGTCGCGGGCGATGTCGTCCGGAGCGACGGAGTTCTTCAGGGACTTGCCCATCTTGCCGTACTCGCGGTTCACCTCCTGCTCGCCCAGGAAGAACTTCCCGTCGCGCTCCACGACGTCCTCCGCGGGCACGTAGACGCCGCGGGAGTCGGTGTAGGCGAAGGCCTGAATCATGCCCTGGTTGAACAGCTTCCGGTACGGCTCGCGCGAGGTCACGTAGCCCAGGTCGAAGAGCACCTTGTGCCAGAAGCGCGCGTACAGCAGGTGCAGCACTGCGTGCTCCACGCCGCCGACGTAGAGGTCCACGCCGCCGGGATCGCCCGCGCCGTTGACCTCGGGCCGCGGGCCCATCCAGTAGGCCTCGTTCTCCTTGGCGCAGAAGGCCTCCGCGTTCGTGGGGTCCACGTAGCGCAGCTGATACCAGGAGCTACCGGCCCACTGCGGCATGACGTTCGCGTCGCGGGTGTAGTCCTGCAGGCCGTCGCCGAGGTCCAGCTCGACGTTCAGCCAGTCGGCGGCCTTCGCCAGCGGGGGAGAGGGCTGCGAGTCCGAGTCCTCCGGATCGAAGGCGACGGGCGCGTAGTCCTCGACCTCCGGGAGCAGCACGGCCAGCTGGGATTCCGGCAGGGCGTGCGGCGCACCGTCGGCGTCGAAGACGATGGGGAAGGGCTCGCCCCAGTACCGCTGGCGCGCGAACAGCCAGTCGCGCAGCTTGTACTGCACGGTGCCCCGGCCCGCGCCGGTCTTCTCCAGGTACGCGATGACGGCGGCCTTCGCCTCCGCGACGGCCAGACCGTTGATGTCCAGGTCGGCGTTCGCCGAGTTCACCGCGGGGCCCTCGCCGATGTAGGCCTCGTCCGCGACGCCGGCCTCGCTGCCCACCACCTCGACGATGGGCAGGCCGAACTTCGTGGCGAACTCGTGGTCGCGCACGTCGTGGCCGGGGACTGCCATGATCGCGCCGGTGCCGTAGCCCATCAGCACGTAGTCGCCGATGAAGACGGGGATCTCGGCGCCGCTCAGCGGGTTCACCGCGAAGGTGCCCAGGAAGACGCCCGTCTTCTCCTTGCCCTCCTGGCGCTCCAGATCGGACTTGGCGGCGATCGACGCGCGGTACGCGGCCACGGCCTCGGCGGGGGAGCCGGCGCCGCCGGTCCAGCGCTCGTCCGCCCCGGCGGGCCAGGCGTCGGCGGTCAGCTGATCGACCAGCGGATGCTCGGGGGAGAGCACCATGTAGGTGGCGCCGAACAGGGTGTCGGGGCGGGTGGTGAAGACCTCGATCCGCTCACCGGCGGCGGTGAAGGCCACGCGGGCGCCGCGGCTGCGTCCGATCCAGTTGCGCTGCATGGACTTGACCTTCTCGGGCCAGTCCAGCACATCCAGGTCGTCGATCAGGCGGTCCGAGTAGGCGGTGATCCGCATCATCCACTGCCGCAGCTGTTTGCGGTACACGGGGAAGTTGCCGCGCTCGCTGCGACCGTCGGCGGTGACCTCCTCGTTGGCGAGCACGGTGCCCAGTCCGGGGCACCAGTTCACCAGTGAGTTGCTCTCGTAGACCAGGCGGTGATCGTCGAGCACGGCGGCGCGCTCGGCCATCGTCAGGCCCGACCACTCCCGGCCGTCGTCCAAAGCCCGGACGCCCGAAGCGAACTCGGCCTCCAGCTCTGCGATCGGCCGCGCGCGGTCCTGGGCGGCGTCGTACCAGGCGTTGTAGATCTGCAGGAAGATCCACTGCGTCCAGTGGTAGAACTCCGGGTCCGTGGTGGAGACGCGGCGCCGCTCGTCGTGAGCCAGGCCCAGCGACCCGATCTGCTCCAGGTACCGCTGGATGTTCTTCTCGGTGGTCACGCGCGGGTGCGTGCCGGTCTGCACCGCGTACTGCTCGGCGGGCAGGCCGAAGGCGTCGAAGCCCATTGTGTGCAGGACGTTGGCGCCGTTCATCCGGTGGTAGCGGCCGAAGACGTCCGTCGCGATGAAGCCGAGCGGGTGCCCCACGTGCAGGCCCGCGCCGGAGGGGTACGGGAACATGTCGAGGATGAACAGCTTCTCCGCGGGGAGGGCACCGTCGCCCCGGAGCGGGCCGACGGGGTTCGGGGCGTTGAACACGCCGCCGTCGCGCCACTGATCGCGCCACCGCTGCTCGATGGCGCCCGCGAGCTCGGCCGTGTACCGGTGGGCCGGGGCGGTCGAGGTGGTCTGTTCCACGTTCTGGGTCACCCCACCAGCCTAAAACCTCCCCGGAACAGGGCGAAATCCGGCCGAACTACACTGGAGGCGTGTTCGTGCTGGTTGTGATCCTCGCCCTGGCCGCCGTGGCGGCCGTCGTCGTGGGCGGCGCCGGGCTCGCCGGCCGCCTCCCGGAGAACGGCATCGTGGGGGTCCGTACGGAGCAAACCCTCTCCGACCCGCTGCTCTGGCGCACCGCGAACCGCGTGGCCGGGCCCGGTCTCGTGGCCGCGGGCGTCATCTTCGGCGGTGGCGCCCTCATCGGCCTGGCGATGGACGCCCCGTGGTCGTACGTCGCGGTCGTCGTCGCCGTGGTCGCGGGCCTGTTCCTCGCCGGCTTCGGCGCGCTCCAGGGCGCGCGCGCCGCGTCGATTCAGGCGCGCCTGCAGATGCCCGAGGCCACGTGCTGCAGCGCCGACGACGAGGCACCGTCGGACGACCCCGCGGCGGATTGCGGCGTGACCGGCGGCTGCGGCGCGTGTGCCCTCAAGGGCATGTGCGACCACGAGGCGCGGCCCGCCTAGCCGATGCGGAACCTCCTCGGCAAGCTCTCGATCGACGGCTTCATCCTCGCGATCTTCGCCGCCGTCGGCCTCGCCGCCGTGTTCCCGGCGGAGGGGCGCGCGGTCCCGGTGGTCGACGGTGCCGTCACCGTCGCGATCGCGGTCCTGTTCTTCCTGTACGGGGCGCGGATCCATCCGATGGAGGCGCTGGCCGGCCTCAAGCACTGGCGCCTGCACGTCGTGATCCTGGGCTTCACGTTCGTGGTCTTCCCGATCATCGGGGTTCTGCTGCGCTTCGCGCCGGAGGTGCTGCTGCGGCCCGAGCTGTACGCGGGCGTGCTGTTCCTGACGCTGCTGCCGTCGACGGTGCAGTCGTCGATCGCCTTCACCTCGATCGCGGGCGGCAACGTGCCGGGCGCGATCGTGAGCGCCTCGGTCTCCAACCTGCTCGGCGTCTTCATCACGCCGCTGTTGGTGCTCGCGCTGATGGCGACCACCGGCGAGGTGCAGTTCCACAGCAGCTCGATCATCGACCTGTGCCTGCAGCTGCTGCTGCCCTTCCTCCTCGGCCAGCTGCTGCGGCCCTGGGTGGGGGAGTTCGTGGCGAAGCACGCCGCCGCGCTGAAGTACGTCGACCGCGGCTCGATCGTGCTCGTGGTCTACTCCGCCTTCTCCGCCGGCATGCGCGAGCACATCTGGAGCCAGGTCTCCTGGGTGGGCGTGGTGCAGCTGATCGTGCTGTCCGTCGTGCTCGTGGTGCTGATGCTGTGGCTCACCCGGACCACCGCCGAGAAGCTCGGCTTCGACCGCGCCGACATGATCGCGATCCAGTTCTGCGGCACGAAGAAGTCCATGGCCACCGGACTGCCGATGGCGGCCGTCCTGTTCGCCGGACAGCCCGTCGGCCTGCTGGTGCTGCCGCTGATGATCTTCCACCAGATCCAGCTGATGATGTGCGCGTGGCTCGCTGCGAAGTACGGGCGCGAGTTGGAGCCGGAGACCGTGTCGGCCTGATCGGTCCGCCCCACCGTCGCGCCGCGTACGCTGCCCGTGAAGCGGCGGACGATCGGGGGGGCGAGTGGGGACGAAGATCGCGATGTGGCGGATCGACGGGGAGCCGCGGCGGGTACAACCGACGAAGCTGGCCCTCGAATCGCGTCTCGAGGACATCATCGAGACGCAGACCGACGTACTCGGCCAGCCGATCCTCCTGATCGGACGCCAGGTTCCCACCAAGTACGGCAAGTTCATCGACCTGCTCGGCGTCAACGCCGACGGCGACGTGGTGGTCATCGAGCTCAAGCGCGACCGCACGCCCCGGGACGTGGTCGCACAGGTCCTCGACTACGCGTCGTGGATCCAGGATCTGGACAATCACGAGGTCCGTGCGATCTTCGACGAGTACCAGCGCCGGAACGGCGCCACCGCATCGTTCGACGAGGCGTTCGCCGAGGTCTTCGGTGACGGTGCGCCCGACGACCTGAACACACGGCACCAGCTGATCGTCGTCGCCAGCGACATGGACGACGCGACCGAACGATTGGTGGCGTACCTGTCGGGCGGTTACCAGGTGCCGATCAACGTGCTCCTGCTCGACTACTTCGCCGACGGAGACCGCGAGTACCTGGCCCGCACCTGGCTGATCGACGATGCGAGCGTCACCGCGACCCGCAGCGGGGCGGCGTCCGCGGCGAAGAAGCAGGCGGCGTGGAACGGCCACGACTGGTACGTGAGCTTCGGCGAGGAGGCGGGCGGGCGCAGCTGGGATGATGCGCGCACGCATGGGTTCGTCTCCGCGGGCGGCGGCGAGTGGTTCTCCCGAACGATGCGGCAACTGCCGGTCGGCGCCCGCGTCCTCACCCACATCCCCAAGTCGGGCTACGTCGCCGTCGGCGAGGTCCTCGCGCCCGCCCGGCCGTTCGAGGACGCCGTCGTCGACCGCGACGGCTCCGAGGTGCCCCTGGCGTCATTGACGCTCCAGGGCACCTACGTCTTCCCGGATCGCGACGATGACCAGGACCAGCGCGAGTGGGTCGTACCCGTTCGATGGCTCACGGCTGTGCCCCGCGCCGAGGCCTTCTGGAAGGCCGGCTTCTTCGCGAACCAGAACTCCGCCTGCAAGCTCCGGAACGAGTACACGATCACCGAGGTGTCCAGCCACTTCGGTCTCGACTGAGCCGCTGCGGATCCGTCAGGAAGCGACCGCCGGCAAGACCACAATCGATCCATCGGCCCCGCCGACAATGTCGATCGCCACATCACTATGGGCGCCCGCCGGGTCGGCGACACGGCCGCCGAGCGCGCGCAATCGTTCTCCCGCATCGAGGAGCTCGTCGACCTGTCCCGCTCGGAAAACGATATCGCGAATCCCGTGGGAACGGTCGAGCCTAACCTGGGAAAGCGTGCTCAGGACGCGGTACAGACCGGACTCCACTCGCTCGACATTCTTCTGGTCGAGCCGCAGGGTCCTGGTGAAGTTCTCGAACAGATTGCCCTCCTCCAGTTGCGCGTGCTCGACCGCCTGGAGGCAGTATCACGCGGCGCTTGAGCGCCAGCGCGAGACCCGCCAGCTCGAGCTGGATCTGAAACTCTCCGGAGTCGTCGTCGACACCGGGCAACAGATCCCGCAGTTGTCCTAGTTCGACCTTGCCCTCCGGTAGGTCTGCGAGCGCCTTCTCCCAGGTGCCAAGCCGCCGGTCCGCGGTCGCCACAGCAGTGTCGATTGCGTGTGCCGCCGAGTCCAGACCGAGCGACGCACCGATGCGCCCCTCGTCCAGTAGGACGGCCGTCGCCTTGTCGATCGCGCTGCGGCACCCGTCGAGCTGATTACGCTCACTCTCCAACCTGGCCTTATCCGCCTTCTCGAGGAGTCCTGCGATCTTCTCCATCTGCTCCCGGCGCTGCTGCTCGGCGTGCGCGCTCAACCCCGCTGCCACCGCCATCAGGACCAGAGGTGCCGCGATCGTCATCACTGCGCCCGCACCCACAGCGCCGGCACCGGCCGCGCCGCCCGCCAGGCCGGTCTTCCCTGCGACCGGTACGAAGGACGCCTGAGCGGCGATGCCCGACTTCCCGACCATCGCACTATGGATACCTCCGGCCACCGACTTCGAGGCCATCGGAACCACCCCCGCCCCGAGCTTTCCCGCGACCTTCGCCGGCACGACCATCCGGTACAGCACCTCGCCGGAACCGCCCTTCGCGGCGCGTGAGGCACCTGCCACGAGCAACGCGAGCTGCTGCGCAAGCGGGCTGGCGACGTCGAGCGGAATCCCGCGCGAGGTGTCCACCCGCTCCGGCGCGGGGTGCACCTCGAGGGTGGCAATGGGAGCGTCGGCGAGAACCGCGAGCGCGCTTCGGAGCTCCCGCAACCGTTCCGGCGTGATCCCGTCGACGTCGGCGGGCACGGGCAGCGTCCCGACGTCGTCCGTCGCGAGCGTATAGAGCGGGACAACCGTGTCTTGATCGTCACTCATGGGTTTCACCAGCCGTCGGTCGAGGGGAACTTCTCGACCGAGATGGTAGCGGTCAGCTCCGACACCTGGTCGTACAACGAACCGCCCTCACTCCACCAGCGGCTGCTCCGCGACCTTCGCCAGCGTGGGCTCCATCGTCTGCAGGAACCAGGCCCGGCTCAGCGACGTGGGCTGGTACACCGAGTAGGTGAGGTCAAGGTCCGCGACCACGGCGGTGCCGCGCTGCACCTGCGGCAACGCGGAGTAGCCGGGCAGCCTCAGCAGGTCCTCGCCCGTCGCGCCGTTGGGGTAGATCGCCATGACATTCGCGCCCACGCGGGGGAGCAGCTCCAGCGAGACCATGCCGCGGGTCGCAGGGTTGACGAACCGCGGCTCGTCGCGGATCGCCTTCGGCACCGTCAGCCCCAGCTCGGCGAGGAACAGGTTCGTCGGGTCCTGCGGGCTCGCGATCACGTTGAAGCTGGACGCCGCGGCCGCGTACTGCGCCACGAACCCGGTCTTCCCCTTGAGGCCCGGGTACCGCTGCGCGAAGCCGCTCACCAGGTCGTGGTCGGCCGCGATCACCCGCTTCGCCTCGTCCTCCTTGCCGACGATCCGGCCGAGGGCGAGAAGCTGGGCGTTCCAGCCGGAGTCGGGACCCGTGGCGGCGATGCCGCCGAGCACCTTGGTCACGCCGCTGACCGCGGTGAAGTTCTCGCCCTTGACCACCCGGTGGTCGCCGACGAACAGGTCCGGCTGGTATTTGGCGATCTCCTCGGCCGGCAGGCTCGTGGCGCCGGGGGCCTTGATCACCGGCACGTCCTTGAGCAGCTCGCGCTGCCACGCGGCGGGCAGCGGCTGGGTGAGCTGCACGATGGCGACGGGCTTGACCCGAGCGCCAGCACGTTGTCGATCGCATAGCCCTGCGCGACTATCCGCTTCGCGCCCACGGGGTAGTCGATGGTGCCGTTGGCCTGGGCGATCGGCACCGTCGAGGCCGACGGTGCCGACGGCTCCGTCGTGCCGGATCCGCAGCCAGCCAGCAGGGCGAGCGCCGCGACGGCCGCCGCGAGGCGCCGCATCACGCTACTGCCTGCTGCTGCGCGGCGTTCACGAAGAGCGGCTCGAGCTGGGGAAGGATCCACTCCCGGCTCAGCGGGGTGGGCTGGTTCAGCGCGATCACGGTCTGCAGGTCGACCACCTTCGTCGCACCCGAGGTCACCTGGGGCAGGCCCGCGTAGCCGGGCAGGCGCAGCAGGTCCGACGCGGTGGCGCCGTTCGGGTAGATGACCATCAGGTTCGAGGCGATCTGGGGGAGCAGCTCCAGCGAGACCGGGGTGCGCCCGCCCTGCTGGCCGGATCCGACGGCGAAGCGCGGGTTGTCCTTGATCGCCTTCGGGAGGGTCATCCCCAGCTCTGCGAACATGGTGTTCGTCGGATCGGCGGCGGAGGAGACGAAGTTGAAGGTGCTCGACGCGGCGATGTACTGCGCGAGGACCGCCGACTTGCCCTGCAGCCCCGGATGCCGCTCGCTGACGGCGGCGAACCGCGCCTTGTCGTCCGCGAGGACGCGGTTCACGGCGTCCTGCTTGCCCAGGATCTGACCGAGTGCCTTGAGCTGGACATCCCACGCGGCGCTGGAGCCGTTCTCCTCGATGCCGCCCAGCACCTTGGTGACAGCGGACAGCCGCTCGAAGGTGGGCCGGTCGACGACGTAATTGTCGCCGGCGAAGAGCTCGGGCCGGTATTTCGCGATCTCCTCGACCGGCATGGACTTCTTGTCCGGGGACTTGATGATCGGGATGCCGTCGAGCTGCTGGCCGTGCCAGGGCGCGGGCAACGGCAGCCCGCCCTCGACCACGGCGACGGGCTTGATGCCGAGAGCGAGCAGGTTGTCGATCGAGTAGCCGGTGGCGACGATGCGGGTCGGGCCGACGGGGAACTCGGTGACGCCGTTGACCTGCGTGATCGTGACGGTGCTCGCCGCGGGGGCGGCGCCGTCGGAGCCCGAACCACCGCACGCCGTCGTGACCAGGCCGACCAGTGCTACCGCGGCGACGAGCGCCGAGTTGAACCGCCTCATGACACCCTCCATCAATCAGGAAGGTAAGACTAGCCTAATTTTTGTCGGAGTGACTCGCCGACCTGTACCAGAGGTACGCGGCCAGCGGGACGATCACGGCGAACAGCACCGAGTACAGGATCCCGACCGGGGTCCGCGCCGAGAACAGCCCGTGGTCGCTGTAGACGAGGCCGGCCAGCGGGAGGCCCACGGCGGCGATGTACCCCAGCTGACTTCCGCAGAAGACGCACACCGCGATCGCCGCATACGCCACCGCCGCGCCGATGGACCCGGCGGAGGTGTTCGCCACAGGGGACTCCAGCGCCTGGGCCACGTGCGCGACCGTCACGACCGTCAGCAGCAGGCCGAGAGTCATCCGCGCGACGCGAGTTCGGGGGCGTGATCCATCGACGACCGTCATCCGCCGATCCTTTCCGAGGAGTGTTCCGGAATGCTACGACAACAGTCGCTGTCATTCCTGTGGAGCGGACCGGGCACGATCGGCCTTCCCGGTCGAGCGGATCACGCACAGGGCGATCGGCACGACGAGCAGGTCGACGACCGGGTCCATCGCGTCGATCGGATTCCCGTAATAGGCGAACGACCGGTAGTCGCCGAGCAGCTGGGCGATCAGCGGGAAGATCGCCGCCGCGAGGTACCCCCACCGCTCACCGAGCACCACCATGCCCAGGAGGACCGCGTACGCGATTCCGAGACCGGCGCACGAGGCACTCCCTTCAGGACAAGGCAGCATGCCGATCCGGATCAGGTGCACGGCGGCCGCCACCGCCAGGAGGGCGCCGAGGAGGAACCGGCTCAGGGGACGTGCGCGGAGTGCACGCGTGACGACGGGCATTTCGTCGCTCCTTGTAGTCAGTACGACCTGACTAAAATACGACAACACACGTTGTCACGCACGCCGGAGTGACGCATGCAACATTCGTCCGGTTACCCTGACCATCATGTCCAGGGGGAGTTCCACGACCACCGATTCGCTCGCGATCATCGATCCGGGGCCCGACGCGCGGATCCATCTGCTCGCCCGCCGCGTCGGCGTGATCGTGGCCGACCTGCTCCTGGAGGAGGTGCACGCGTTCGACGCCCGGCTGCGCACGGGGCACATGCGGATCCTCGCGCTCATCGATGCCGAGCCGGTACGGATCGTCGACGTCGCGGCCAGGCTCGGGACGACGAAGCAGACGGTCGCGCCCGCGGTCGACGAGCTCGTCTCCTGGGGATTCGTGCAGCGCACCGTCGACGAGACAGACCGGCGCGCGCGGATCCTGACGCTGACGCCCGAGGGTGAGGAACTCACCCGGGCCATGATCGGCAGGTCCATCGCGCTCGATGAGGAGTTCGGGCGGCTCCTCGGCGCCGATGTCGAGGTGTGCCGGTCCGCGCTGTGGCGGATCATCGAATCCCAGCGGGCGAAGACCGACCGCGAGGTCAGTTGACGGAGACGTCCACCGGATGGGTCGCGAGCAGCGCGGTCGGCAGGCCCTGGCGGCGCAGCACCTTGCCCCACAGGTCCACCCGGGCGGGCACCAGCACGTCGGTGTGCAGCGAGCCGCACGGGATCCAGTCGTCGCGCTCGAGCTCGTCGTCGAGCTGGCCCATGCCCCAGCCGCTGTAGCCGGCGAAAACGCGCACGCCGTCGAGCAGCTCGTCCATCATCTCCACGTCGGAGTCGAGGTCCACCAGCACCACGCGCCCCGCGACGGGCTGCAGCCCGCGGATGCCGCTCGCGTCCACGCCGGCCTTGACCACCCCGAGGCACAGCGCCGCGGACTGGTTCACCGGGCCGCCGACGAACACGGCCTTCGGCTTGGCCGCCAGGTCGTGCCACCGGGGGAGCACCCCGTGCACCGCGGACTCGCTCGGACGGTTGAGGACCACACCGAGGCTCCCCGACTCGTTGTGCTCGATCAGGTAGACGACGGTGCGCGAGAAGGTCGGCTCGATCAGCTCCGGGGAGGCGACCAGCAGCGTGCCCGAGGACACCTCGAAGCCCGCATCGGCGGGCTCGCCGGAGGACGCGCCGCCCTGCGTCGGCTCATTCGAACGATCGGGACCCACACCCCCATCATGGCACGTCGACCACCATCGGGGTCCGCCGACGCGGAAGCCCTCGCGCCGATACGCTGTAGCACGTGACGACCAGCGGAACGGAAGCTCCCGCCGCCGCTGCGAAACCGGCGTGGCGGACCTTCCGCGACCTGCCCGACCTGCTGCGCCTGCTCGGCGTCCGACTCCTCAGCCAGTACGCCGAGGGCCTGTTCCAGGCCGGGCTCGGCACCGCCATCGTCTTCAATCCCGAGCGCAACGCGACCCCGGCCGCCATCGCCACCGGCCTCGCCGTGCTGCTGCTGCCCTACTCCGTGATCGGGCCCTTCGCCGGCGCCCTGCTGGACCGCTGGGACCGGCGCCGCGTCTTCATCGTCGCGAACCTCGTTCGCGCGCTGCTCATCGCGGCGTGCGCGGGGGTGCTCGCGTCGGGGGCGGGGGAGAGCGCCATCTTCATCGTCGCGCTGGCCGTCAGCGGCGCCGGCCGCTTCGTCGCCTCCGGGCTCTCCGCGGCGCTGCCGCACGTCGTCGACCGGCCGCAACTCGTCGCGATCAACTCCCTGACCACGACCATGGGCGCCGGCGCGACAGCCGTGGGCGCGAGCACGGCCGTCGGGCTGCGGGCGATCTTCGGCTCCGACGACGGCGGCGGCGCCTGCGTCCTGGCCGTCGCCGTGCTCGTCGCGGTCCTCGGCGCGGTGTTGTCCACCCGGTTCCCCGCCGGCGTGCTCGGCCCCGACCACGACGTCTCCGGCAAGCACGAGAAGCCCGCGACCGCGCTCAGCGACGTCGCCGCCGGCCTCGCGCACGGGGCCCTCGCCGCGTGGCGCGCACCGTCGGTCACGGCGGCCCTGACCGGCATGGGGGCGCACCGCACCGTCTTCGGCTTCAACACGATGATGCTGCTCCTGCTCACCCGGCACCATTTCACCGACGGGACGCTGGGCCTCGCCGGATTCGGCTCGATGGCCGGGGCCACCGCGCTCGGAATGTTCGTCGCCGCAGTGTTCACGCCCTTCGCGGTGGCCCGCTGGGGGCGCCGCAACACCGTGGTCGGTGCGCTCGCCGTCGCCTGCCTGACGCAGCTCACCGTGCTCACGCTGAACTTCGCGATGCTGGTCGCGGCCGCCGCCGTGCTCGGCCTCGCGGGCCAGGTGGTGAAGCTGTCGGGCGACGCGGCGATGCAGCTCGACGTGCCCGACGAGCGTCGCGGCCAGGTCTTCGCCTTTCAGGACGCGCTGTTCAACGTGACCTTCGTGGGCGCGGTCGCCTTCGCCGCCGCAGTGGTCCCGTTCGACGGTGTCTGCCTCCCCCTCGCCGGCTTCGGCGCGCTCCTGTATGCGCTGGCGGTCCTGCTCGTCGTCCTCCTGTACCGCCGAACGGGAACCCCGGAGGCCGCCGGCGCGTCCAATTGATATGGGGGACGAACTGCTCGAGTACTGGTTCGGGGACGGCGAGGGCCGGGTCAGCCGCTGGTCCTCACCCGCGGTGCAGGGCTCCGTCCTGCTCGACTTCGACGG
Source organism: Tsukamurella hominis (assembly GCF_965137015.1). NCBI lineage: Bacteria > Bacillati > Actinomycetota > Actinomycetes > Mycobacteriales > Tsukamurellaceae > Tsukamurella > Tsukamurella hominis. The sequence goes on from NZ_CBCRZG010000012.1 coordinate 76,367, forward strand.
GGACGGCCGGATCGACGACGCAATGGTCGACCTCGACGGGGACGGCCGCGCGGACGTGGCCGCGCTCGATCTCGACGACGACGGGACCCGCGAAGCGGCCTTCCGCGACGACGGCTCCGGCCGCTGGGCCGAACCCACGACGGCGCCCGGCGCGAGTTCCGGATCGGCGTCGACGGGACCGGGCGGGGCCGACGGGACGCCTGGAACCACAGGCACACCGGCGCGGGCGGCACCGTCGGCCTGCCCCATTCCCGGCGTCACGGGCGAGCGCGGCCCCGAGCCGGAGCCGGCGCAGGTCGTGCCCGTGCCCGCGGAACCGGGGCAGCCGGCCCGGCAGGCCGTCGCCGACACGGACGCCGACGGTGCGCCCGACGTCCTGATCTTCGACACCGACGGCGACGGAACGGCCGACGGCGCGACCGATCTGCAGCAGTAGGAATCAGATCTTTCGCTTCCTGTGCGCGGCGGATACGCTGGCGGCATGCGGAAGACCCTCCGGACCGCCGCCGCGGCCGCCCTCCTCACCACGTCGCTGATCACGGCCACGGGTGCCGCCACCGCCGCGCCCACGCCGGCGCCGAAGCCGGGGAACACCGTGGTCGTCGACGTGCGGACCACCGTCTTCCTCACCCGCGAGGCCCCGCCGCGGACCACGGTGTACGCCGACGGACGCATCGTCACCAAGGCGGTCGCACCCGGGTCGAAGCTCGTCGAGCTGCGCGGCAAGCCCGCCGACGTCGCGGACCTGCGCGCGATCACCGAGCGGGTGCTCCGCAATCAGCCGCAGTACGACCGGAAGGTGCAGATCTTCGACGGCTGGATCGTCTCCGCGACCGTGCGCACCACCGACGGCACGGTGCTCAAGGCCACCGTCGACAACCCCGAGCCGCGCGGATGGCCGGCGCTGTCCAAGCTCCCGAGCGAGCTGGACAAGCGGATCGCCCAGATCCCAGGACCGCGCACCCCGTACACCGAGCCCCGCTGAGAACTCCGAGCCCCGCTAGGAGCCCTGGCGCTCGGCCCACCACTTCTTCAGCTCGGCCTCGGCCTCGTCGCGGTCCAGGGGGCCGCGGTCCAGGCGCAGCTCCTTGAGGAACTTCCACGCCGCGCCGACATCCGGGCCGGGCGGCAGCCCGAGCAGTTCCATGATCGCGTTGCCGTCGAGGTCGGGCCGGACGCGCGCGAGGTCCTCCTTCGCGGCGATCGCCTCGATGCGCCGCTCGAGCCCGTCGTAGGTGGCCTGCAGCCGCGCGGCGCGGCGCTTGTTCCGCGTGGTGCAGTCCGCGCGGACCAGCTTGTGCAGGCGGGGGAGCAGCGGCCCGGCGTCGGTGACGTAGCGGCGGACGGCGGAATCGGTCCACTGGCCGTCGCCGTAGCCGTGGAAACGCAGGTGCAGGAACACCAGCTGCGCGACGTCCTCGGTCACGGCCTTCGGGTAGGCGAGCGCCCGCATGCGCCTGCGGACCATCTTCGCGCCGACCACCTCGTGGTGGTGGAAGGAGACGCCGCCGTTCGGCTCGTGCCGGCGGGTGTCGGGCTTGCCGATGTCGTGCAGCAGCGCCGCCCAGCGCAGGATGAGGTCGGGGTCGGATTCCTCGAGGTCGATGGCCTGCTGCAGCACGGTCATCGAGTGCCAGAAGACGTCCTTGTGCTGGTGGTGCTCGTCGATCGCGAGCTTCATGCCGGGGATCTCCGGGATCACGCGCTCGGCGAGCCCGGTGTCGACCAGCAGCACGATCCCGTCGACGGGGTGCTCGCCCAGGATCAGCTTGTCGAGCTCGGCCCGGACCCGCTCGGCGGTGATCCGGTCGAGCTCGGGCGCCATGTCGGTCATCGCCCGCTGCACCCGGTCGGCGACGGTGAAGCCCAGCTGGGAGACGAAGCGGGCGGCGCGGAGCATGCGCAGCGGGTCGTCGGAGAAGGACTCCTCGGGCGTCGCGGGCGTGTCGATCTCGCCCGCGAGCAGCGCGTCGAGGCCGTTCAGCGGGTCCTGGAAGTCCTCGGCGCCGTCGCGGCCGATGCGCACGGCCATCGCGTTGATGGTGAAGTCGCGGCGCACCAGGTCGTCGTGCAGGTTCTCGCCGAACTTCACGACGGGGTTGCGGGTGACCCGGTCGTAGGCCTCGGCGCGGTAGGTAGTGATCTCGATCAGCTGATCGGCGAACGCGGCGCTCACGGTGCCGAACTCGATGCCCGTGTCCCACATCGCATCGGCCCAGCCGCGCAGCAGGTCCTGCACCTGCTCGGGCCGCGCGTCGGTGGTGAAGTCCAGGTCGCTCGTCAGCCGGCCGAGCAGCGCGTCGCGGACGGAGCCGCCCACGAGGTACAGCTCGTGGCCCGCGTCGGCGAACCGGGCGCCCAGCGGGGCCAGGACGTCGGACAATCCGCGCAGCGAGATCTGTGCCGCCGCCAGCAGTCGGGTCCGGCGTTCGGCACGCGCGTCCGCCGGGCCGGCGGGAGAGCTTTCGGTCACGACCGACCAGTCTACTGCCGGGGGGAAAACGCGACGGTGGCGTATGGGAGCGCAACCGGCCAGTAGCATCGGGGGGTGACCTCCGCCGAATCCGCCGACTCCTCGGGCCGCCCGCAGCGCCCGGGCCCCGTCGGCGACTCCGCAGGCGGAACGCCCTCCCGGCCGCGCCGCCGACGCCGGCGCGGGGGCCGCGGACGCGGGCGCGGCCAACTCTCCGCCGTCACCGAACAGCAGGCGAAACCGGACGTCGACGGCGCACCGTCGGAGCCCGCCCCGGCCGCGANNANCCCGCCCGCAAGCAGGGCACCCCCACCTCCAAGGCCAAGCGCCCCGTTCCCGGGCGCGCCCGCCCCGACCCGCGCATCCGGACGGTGCGCGAGACCTCCGCCGGCGGCCTCGTCGTGTCCGGGCTCGACGGTGCCGACGAGCTGCGGGCCGCACTCATCGGCCGCGTCGACCGCCGCGGCCGCACCCTCTGGTCGCTGCCGAAGGGGCACATCGAGGAGGGCGAGACCGCCGAGCTCACCGCGATCCGCGAGGTCGCGGAGGAGACCGGTCTCACCGGCTCCGTCCTCGCACCGATCGGCAAGATCGACTACTGGTTCGCCGTCGAGGGCCGCCGCGTGCACAAGACGGTGCACCACTTCCTCCTGTCCTGGCAGAGCGGCGACCTCTCGACCGAGGACTACGAGGTCTCCGAGGTGGCGTGGGTGCCGCTGGCCGAGCTCCCGACCCGGCTCACCTACTCCGACGAGCGCAAGCTCGTCGCCACCGCGCGCACCGTCATCGACGACCTGACCGCCGACCCGGACGAGCTGGCCACCCGGTTGGCCGCCGCACCGCGCAGCGAGCCCACGGCGTACGAGCGCGCCGCGGCCGAGCGCAACGCCGTCCGCAACGATCCGCCGAAGCCCCGCCGCCGGCGCGGCGGAAGGCGCTCCCGCGGTCGCCGCGGCGGTGGCGGCGGGAGCGGTCAGACGTGACCCGGTCGGCCCGCCTCCTGTGCGTGCTGACGCTCCTGATCGCGATCACCGGCCTGCCCGCGCCCAGCGGGGCCGGCCTCCCGGACGCGCAGTTCGTGCGGATCAACGTCGACGAGGTCACCTCGCGGATCACCGACACCTCCCCGAACGAGGTGGTGGTGCGCGGCACCGTCGAGAACTTCGGCGACCGCGACGTGAGTGACCTGGACCTGCGGATCCAGCGGGCGCCGGCGGTGTCGACCTCCGCGCAGCTGCGCTCCGATCTGGTGGCCGACAACAACGTCTACGACACGCTCGGGCGGTTCGAGCCGGTCTCGAAGGTGCTCAAGCCGGGGGAGCGGACCTCCTTCAGCGTCGCGATCCCGGTGCGGCCCTCGCCCACGACGCGCGGCGCCACCCTCGGCATCGACCGGCCCGGCGTCTACCCACTGCTGCTCAATCTCAACGGCAAGCCCGCGTACGGCGGCGCCGCCCGCCTCGACGACTCGCGGACCCTGCTGCCCGTGCTCGGCCTGCCCGACGGGAGCGCCGACACGCCCGGCGGCGTCGACAAGGCCGTCACGACCTCGCCCGCGCAGATCACGATGCTGTGGCCGCTGGCCGACAATCCGAAGCTCGCGGGCGGCGTCCCCGGCGGCGGCGACACCCCGGTCCGGCTGGTGGACGACGCCCTCGCGGGGTCGCTCGGCGAGGGCGGCCGGCTCGACGGCCTGCTGTCGGCCTACGAGGACGCGACCCGCGGCCCCGACCCGCGGCGCACCGCGCTGCGGACGGCGGCGTGCCTCGCGATCGACCCGGACCTGCTGGTCACCGTCCAGGCGATGACCGCGCCGTACCGCGTCTCCCGCAACCCCGCCGACCCGCGCGGCCCCACCTCGGCCGGCACCGGCAGCGACGAGGCGAGCGCCTGGCTGGAGAAGCTGCGGCGCGTGGCCGCCGACTCCTGCGTGGTCGCGCTCCCCTTCGGTCAGGTGGACCTCGAGGCGCTCGGCCGCTCCGCGGAGCCCTCGCTGCAGCGCGCCGCGCTCGACACCCCGTCCGACGTCATCGACTCCATCCTCGGCGTGCAGTCGGTGCGGGGCGTCGCGATCCCGGCCTCCGGGGTGCTCCTGTCCGACGGTGCCCGGCAGCTCCGGGCCTCCGACGTCGCCGCCACCGTCGTGTCCGCTACCGCGGTACGAGCCCCCGACCGCGGCGCCGGCACCCCGTCGGGCATCGTCCCGGTGGGCCAGGGCATCGGCGCGGCCGTCTTCGACCCGAGCGTCTCCGCGGCGCTCGCCGCGCTGGGGAAGACCTCCGACGGTGCCGAGGCCGGCGTCGCGCCCGGGCCCACGGGCACCGTGCCCGCCTCGTCGACCTTCACCATGTCCGAGGAATCGGCGGCCATGCGCCGGCAGGCCGCGGTCGGCGCCGTGACCGCGGCCGCGCTCGACCCGACCCAGCGCTACGCCCCGCCCGACGGGTGGGCGGCGAGCACCGCCACCGACCCCGTCGCGCGGGTGACCGGCCGGTCCACGCTGATCGTGCCGCCCCAGGTGTGGGCGGCGGGCCCCGACGACGCCCGCGCCGTCCTCGACGCCGTCTCCGCCCAGTTCGGGGCCGGTCTCGCCGGGCCGCGCACGTTCCGCGATGTGGTCGCCTCCGCCCAGGCGACGGGCCGGGATCCCGCGCGCAACGCCGCCCCGTGGGCGCTGCGGCAGCCGGCGGAGACGACGGCCTCGCGCGTCCCGGACCGGATCGTCACCGCGGCGGTCGCGCACGTGCGGCAGGTCGACCAGCTCGGCGCCTCCCTGCTCCCGCTGCCGAAGACGCCGCTCACGCCCCGCATGTACACCTCGCCGCTGCGGGAGGACGCGGTGCGGGCGTTGCGCTGGTCGCCGTCGCGGCAGGCGGTCGACGGTGACGCCTCGATCCGGCTGACCGCCGCGCGGGCGTCGATGTCGGCGCAGCTCGCCTCGGTGCGCTTCGTCAGTCCCGGCGGCGCATACACCCTGGCCTCCGACAAGTCGCCGCTGCTCATCGTCGCGCGCAACGACCTGCCGCTGCCCATCCGCACCGTGATCGACTGGTCCGCCCCGCAGGGCGTGACGATCGACGCCTCCGAGGTGCAGGAGCTGCCCGCCCGCGGCACGCGGCAGATCGAACTGCCGACGACCGTCGACTACTCGCGGCAGATCTCCGTGCAGCTGACGCTGCGGTCGAGCAGCAGCATGCCGCTGGGCGATCCCATCTCCGTCTCCGTGCACTCCAATGCGTACGGCAAATCGCTGTTCTGGATCACGTGCGGTGTGGGAACCCTGCTGGTCCTGCTCGCGGGGCGGCGGCTGTGGCGCCGGTTCCGCGGCCGTCCCGACCCGGCGGACGCGGACCGTCCGCCCGCGGACGAGCACGAGAAGCGGATCGCGAACAGTTACGCTGCACATCGACCGACCGCTACACACGAGAACCCGGAACCGAAGGACACATGAGCCGCGCCGAGCCCCGGCACATCCCGCCGAGCAGCAGTCCCGCCGCCGGCGGGAAGGACGGCGGCGGCACCGCCAGCCTGCTCCGTTCCACCGGCTCGGTCGCCGTCGCCACGCTCACCTCGCGCGTCACCGGCTTCCTGCGCACCGTGCTGCTCGCGGCCATCCTCGGGCCGGCCGTCGCGTCCGCGTTCAGCATCGCCAACGCGATGCCGCAACAGGTCTCCGAGCTCGTCCTCGGCCAGGTCCTCACCGCGCTGGTGATCCCCGTGCTGGTCCGGGCCGAGATGGAGGACAAGGACCGCGGCCAGGCGTTCTTCGAGCGCCTCTTCACCCTCTCGCTGACCATCCTGGGCGTCGCCCTGGTCGTCTCGCTGGCGCTGTCCCCGGTGCTGGTGGGGTTGCTCGTCGGCGGCTCCAAGGTCGACGAGGGCCTGACGCAGGCGCTCGTCATCATGTTCCTGCCACAGCTGATGTTCTACGGGCTCTCCGCGCTGTTCACAGCGATGCTCAACACACGCGACGAGTTCAAACCCGGTGCGTGGGCACCGGTCGCCTGCAACACCGTGCAGATCGCGACGCTGGTGACCTTCTACCTCATGCCCGGCGAGCTGACGCTGAACCCGACCGCGATGGGGCAGCCGAAGCTCCTCGTCCTGGGCATCGGCAGCACCCTGGGTGTGGTGCTCCAAGCACTGATCCAGATTCCCGCCATGCGCCGCTCCGGGATCAAACTGCGCCTGCGCTGGGGCGTCGACAGCCGGCTCAAGCACTTCGGCACCATGGGCATCGCCATCGTCACCTACGTCTTCATCTCGCAAGCCGGCTGGTACGCCGTCACCCCGATCCTCTCCCACGCCTCCGACGGCGGACCGGCGATCTACCAGTACGCGTGGATGGTGCTCCAGCTGCCGTACGGCGTCATCGGTGTCGCCCTGCTGACCGCGGTGATGCCGCGCCTGTCTCGCAACGCGGCCGAGGGCAACCGCAACGCGGTCCTCGACGACCTCTCCGTGGCGACGCGCCTCACGATGGTGGCGTTGATCCCGATCGTGGCGTTCATGACGGTCTTCGGCCCGTCCATCGGCCGCGCACTGTTCAACTTCGGCCAGTTCTCCCAGGACGACGCCAACTTCCTGGGCACCGCGATCTCCTTCTCGGCGTTCGTGCTGGTCCCCTACGCGATGGTGCTCATCCACCTGCGGGTCTTCTACGCCCAGGAGCGCGCCTGGATCCCGACCGGGATCGTGATCGCGATCGTCGCCGTGCAGATCGTGCTGTCGTACTTGGTGCCGGTCTTCGTGGACGACGACCATCGGATCGTCGAGTTCGTCGGTACCGCTCGCGGCCTGGCCTACACGGCCGGCGCGATCATGGGGTGGTATCTCCTGCGCCGGACCCTCGGCCCGCTGCACCTGACGAACGTCGCCCGCACGCTGGTCCAGACCACGACCGTCTCCGTGCTGGTCACTGTGACGATCTATCTGATCATGCGGCTCGACGTGCTCAAGGCGATCGATCGCAGCGGACCCGCCGGCGCGCTCCTGTACCTTGCAATCGCAGGCACCCTCTGCATGACGTTGATCTACGCGCTGCTCGCCCTGTGGCGGGTACCGGACGTGCTGGCGATCCTGGCACCCCTGCGGCGCATCGCGGCGCGGTTCGTCCCGGCCCTGCGGCCGAGCGCACCGCCGGAGCCGGAGCGCGCGGCGTCCCGCGCCCCGGACACCCGGGAACTGCGGCTCGACGAGCTGGAGGCCTACGCGAGCCTCCGGCGCGAGGAGATCACCGCCCAGCTGCCGCGGATCGCCGACGACATCGGCCTCCCGTATGCTGGTCAAAGCCATGTTCCCCGGCGTCCGCGGGCGAGCGCAGAACAACCGACCACGGGCCTTCGATACCGCAGAAGAGGAGCATTCGCAGTGACCGAGGACGACTCCGCACGCATGTCCGGCCACGAGGCACCCAGCACCGGTCAGATGCGACTGCCGTCCCAGCCCCCCGCGCAGGCGGGCCTCCCGGCGGCACCCGAGTCCGCAGATCCCGCCGCGTGGGACGACGACGCCCCGCGCGGTCCCGAGCTCATCCCCGGTGCGGTCGTCGCGGGCGGCCGGTACCGCCTCATCGAGCACTTCGGCGGCATCCGCGGTCTCCAGTTCTGGCAGGCGCGCGACATCAACCTCGACCGCGACGTGGCGCTGACCTTCGTCGACTCCGAGCAGACCGCGCCCGTCCCCGAGCGCGGCGCACAGATCAGCCTGCGCGGCGAGGGCCCGCAGTCCATCCTCTCCCGCACCCTGCGCCTGGGTCGCGTGCACTCCAACGGCCTGGCCCGCGTGCTCGACGTGGTGCGCGGCAGCTCCGGCGGCATCGTGGTGGCCGAGTGGATCCCCAGCAGCTCGCTGGCCGACGTGGCGGGCACGCACCCGTCGGCGATCGGCGCGGCGAAGGCCGTCCGCGCCCTCGCGGGCGCGGCGGAGGGCGCGCACCGCGCCGGTGCCGCGCTGTCGATCGACCACCCGGACCGCGTGCGCATCTCGCAGGACGGGCACGCCTATCTGGCCTTCCCCGGCACCCTCGCGGACGCCTCGAAGGAGTCGGACGTGCGCGGCCTGGGCGCCGTGCTCTACGCGCTGCTGCTGGAGCGGTGGCCGCTGGACGACGCGACGGGCCGCATCGTGACCACCGGCACGGGGACCGTCGCCGGCATCCAGCAGGCGGACGCCGACGCGAACGGCAACCCCGTGGAGCCGCGGGACGCCAAGCGCGACATCCCGTTCGAGATCTCGGCGGTCGCGACCCGCACGCTCGAGGGCGGCCAGGGCATCCGCACCGCGGCCACGGTGCAGCAGCTGCTGGACCAGGCCTCCGTGGTGGACGTCAAGACGGATCTGCTCGCGCCCGTGCGGGAGGAGACCCCGCGGGAGGCACCGCGCTCCGCTCCGGCCGCTCCGGCCTCCGCCGCGCGCCCCGCGCAGCCCGCGGTGCCGCTGGACCAGCAGCCCACGCCGGCCAAGCGGATCCAGTCGAAGCAGACGCTGCTACAGCGCGTCTCGGGCGGCAAGAAGAACGTGCCACTGCTGGTGATCGCGGCGTGCGCCGTGGCGCTGCTCGTCATCATCGGGCTCACGCTGCTGATCAGCAGCCTCACCGGCGGCAAGGACACCCAGTCGGGGGTCGGCTCGCTGTACACCTCGAGCGCGACGGCGGGCGAGAGTGCCGCGCCCGCACCGGCTCCGGGGGTCGGCGTCCCGGTGAAGTCGACCGACGTCGCGCTCGTGGATTTCGCCTCGTCCAAGGACTCGGCCGCGAACCTGGCGAACGTGCTGACCGGCAAGAATCCCCCGTGGAAGACCGACACCTACAAGGCCGGTCCGGCGTTCGGCAACCTCAAGAAGGGCGTCGGCTTCCTGGTGACGCTGGACAAGGCCGTCTCGCTGACCCGCGGCACCATCGTCTCGCCCAGCGCGGGCACCACGGTGGAGGTGCGCACCTCCACGAAGGACACCGTCAAGACGCTGGACGAGACCTCCCTGGTCTGGTCCGGCTCGCTGCGCCCGGGCTCCAACGACTTCCACGTGAGTTCGGTGGCGCCGCGCGCCCGCTACGTGCTGGTCTGGATCACCGGGCTCACCAAGCAGTCCGGCAACGACTGGTACACCACCATCAACCAGGTGTCGTTCCAGGGCTCCTGACGCCGTCGGCCTCCTCGGCGGCGCCCTCGATCCACGCCGGCCCGTCGTCGGGAACCGAGATCACCAGCGGCCGGACCGTTCCCACGTCCCGGTAGTCGAGAATCCTTACGCGCCAACCCGTTCCGGTGCGCAGTGCCGCCTCCACCCGCACCTCCTCGGGGATCTGCAGCCCGCGTGCGCGCGCGTGGTCCGCGGCGGCGGCCCGCGCCTGATCGGGGGTGCGCCCGGGCACCCCGTCGTACCTCGGCCCGTCACCCGTCCACTGGGTCAGCCCGTGATCCCTGAGCCGGGACCAGGATTCGTCCATCACCCGCTCGGGTGCGAGTCCGCCGAGGGCGCCCCACCAGGACGCGGCGTCCAGCCATTCGTACTCGCACATCCGGACCAGATGATGCAGCCCCGCACCGTCCGTCAGTCGCGCGCCGAGTGCCGCCGCGACGTCCGCCGAACGGAACACCGGGGGGAGCGGCGCGCCGGGCAGCGGGTCGTCGGGGGCGGCGAATCCGCCGTCGTCCCAGATCCCGGTCCAGGCGTACCGCCCGGCGCTGATCCGGTGATCGAGCGCCGTCGCGTGCTCGAGCCACGACGGCCCCCGCTCGGCCCGCTCGGCGGGGCCGGGGGCACCGGGCACGCGCCAGCCGAGGTCGCCGCAGGAGAGGACGGCCCGGTCGGGCCCGAACCAGGCGAGGGTCGCGCCCGCCGTCGACGAGGCGTCGTAGCGGGCCACGCCCCGCTCCCCGCCGTCGACGCTGACGCGGAAGGGCAGCGGCGCGCCAGCGGCGGCGAGCACGGGCTGCGCCGCCGCGAGCAGGCACCAGCGGGCGCGGATCACCCGGAGGGGTTCGGCACGCTCGGACATGCCCGGATCCTGCCCGGACCCGCTGAAGCGGCGCTTATCGCGGACTTGTCGGTGCCGTGCTCTACCGTGCGAGAACGGCGCCCGCCGGGCGCTCTCGATCGAGGGGGAACGAGATGACGGAACCGAACGACGGCGTGGTGGTCGGCGAGGACGGCCTCGCCCGCCCGGCCTGGGCGGCCGACGGGCTGCTGCGCGAGTACTACGACACCGAGTGGGGCATGCCGATCCGCGACGAACGCGGGCTGTTCGAGCGGATCGCCCTGGAAGGTTTCCAGGCGGGCCTGTCGTGGGCGACGGTGCTGCGCAAGCGCCCGGCGTTCCGCGCGGGCTTCGCGGACTTCGACCCCGACGCGGTGGCGGCCTTCGACGAGGGGGACGTCGAACGGCTGATGGCCGACGCGGGGATCATCCGGAACCGGCAGAAGATCGAGGCCACGATCGGCAACGCCCGCGCCGTGATCGACCTGCGGGAGGACGGCGGGCTGGTCGAGCTGGTGTGGTCCTTCCGGCCCGACCGCACCCCCGCTCCGCGCACGATGGCGGAGGTGGCCGCCACGTCACCGGAGTCGGTGGCGCTCTCGAAGGAGCTGCGCCGCCGGGGCTTCCGGTTCGTGGGTCCCACCACCATGTACGCGCTGATGCAGGCCGTCGGCATCGTCGACGACCATCTCGTGGACAGCCACCGCCGGGGCAGTTCGGGGGTGTGGCCGGCGTGAGCGCCGCCCGGCGGCCGGGGCCTAGTGGCCCGTCCCGCCGGCGAGGTGGCCGTACCGGTGGCGGGTGGTGCTCACGGCCTGCTCGCGCAGCACACTGAGCAGCTCCCGGCGGCCCGAGAGCAGCACCGGCCCGCGGAGCACGCTGTGGCCGTGCCGCGCGGCGGCGGCCGCGACCTCCGGCTCGGGATCGCCCAGCACCCGGATCCGGACGGGCTCGGCGCGACCCGCGAGGCCGTCGGCGTAGTCCCCCGCGGTGTGCACGGGTGCCTCGAAGGGCATCGACGGGGCCTCGGGGCTCACGGTGACGTCGAGGCGGGTGCCGGTGCGGGCCGCGGCCAGCTGCAGGCGCACCAGGTCCCGCGGGCGCGCCCCGGCGCCGACGCGCACCTCCAGGTGGGGGAGCGGGCGGTACCGGAAGACGTTGGTCTCACTCGCCAGGCCGGTCGGGTCGTGCTCGACGCCGAACTCGGCGTCCCAGGCGCGGCCGTCGGACGCCGCGGCGGCGTGCAGCCAGCGCACGTCCTCGTCGGTCAGGTCCCGCGCGGCGGCGATGATCCGCTCGCTGAACACGGTGGGCGCCACCTCGGGCGCCGCCGGCACGGCGCTGTCCGCCCACCGGCCGAACTGGGCGACGTAGTTCGGGCCGCCGGCCTTGGCGCCGGGGCCGATCGAGGAGCGCTTCCAGCCGCCGAAGGACTGCCGCTGCACGATGGCGCCGGTCATGTGCCGGTTGATGTAGAGGTTGCCCGCCTCCACCTTCTCGCGCCAGTGGTCGATCTCGTCCGGGTCGAGGCTGTGCAGCCCGGCGGTGAGGCCGTAGCCGGTCGAGTTCTGCAGGCGCAGCGCCTCGTCGAGGGTCGCGGCGCGCATGATACCGAGCACCGGGCCGAAGAGCTCGGTGGTGTGGAACCAGCTGCCCTCCGCGACCCCGTCGAGGACGCCGGGCGACCAGAACCGTCCGGCCTCGTCGAGCCGGCGCGGTTCGACGAGCCAGCGCTCGCCCGGGCCGGGCTCGGTGAGGCCGCGCAGCAGTTTGCCGGCGGCGGGTTCGATGAGCGGGCCCACGGTGGTGCCGAGGTCGTGCCCCTCGCCCACGACGAGGGTGCGCGCGGCGTCCTCCAGCTGCCCGAGGAACCGCTGCGAGGAGCCGACGCTGCCGACGAGGATCGCCAGCGACGCGGCCGAGCACTTCTGCCCCGCGTGCCCGAAGGCGCTGCGCACCAGGTCGTTCACCGCGAGGTCGGGGTCCGCCGCCGGGGTCACGACCATCGCGTTCTTGCCCGAGGTCTCGGCGAGCAGGTCGAGCTCGGGCCGCCAGCCGCGGAACAGGGCCGCGGTCTCGCTCGCACCGGTGAGGACGACCGCGTCGGCGTCCGGGTGGGTCACCAGGCGGCGGCCCGCGTCGGCCTCGTCGGCGTTGACGAGCTGCACGAGGCCGGCGGGCACGCCCGCGGCGTGCAGGGCGTCGATCGCCGCTGTGCCGCAACGGATCACCTGCGGCGCGGGCTTGATGATCACCGCGGCGCCGGCCGCGAGCGCCGCCAGCACGCCGCCGAGGGGGATCGCGACGGGGAAGTTCCACGGCGGCGTCACCACGACGAGCCGGTGCGGGGTGAAGGCCGCCTCGTCGTCACGCAGGTCCAGGGCGCTCTGCGCGTAGTAGCGCGCGAAGTCGATGGCCTCGGAGATCTCCGGGTCCGCCTCGGCGACGGTCTTGCCGGCCTCGTAGGACATGACCGTGAGCAGCGCGCCGCGGCGCCGGGCCAGCTCGTCCGCGACGTGGTGCAGCAGCGCCGCCCGCTCGGCCGCGGGCAGCGCGGCCCACGCCCGCTGCGCCGTCAGCGCGGTGGCGACGGCACCGTCGACGGAAGCCGGATCCGTGACCCGCGCAGGCGGTACGACGGTGTCGGGCGTCGCGAGGGCGGTGCGCGCCCACGCGCGGTTCGCGGGGGTGGAGGGGTCGGTGTCGGGTTCGCCGGTGAAGGGCCCGTCGTGCGGGAGCGGGGTCTCGGCGGCGCGGTCCTGCACGCGGTTCGGGCCGTCCTGCACGGCGTTGCGTCGGGCGAAGGCGGTGCGGAAGCGCTCCTCCTCCACCGCGATCGCGCCGGTATCGGGGCTGAACATGGAGTACAGGAAGTTGTCGCTGGAGGCGTTCTCCTCGAGGCGGCGCACGAGGTAGCTGACGGCCACGTCGAAGTCACCGGAGTGCACGACGGGGGTGTAGAGGATGAGGGAGCCGACGTCCTCCCGGACGGCCGCGGCCTCCATGGGCGCCATTCCCTGCAGCATCTCGATGTCCAACTGGCGCTGCACATCCCGCTGCGCCGCGAGTTCCACGGCGTAGGCGACGGAGAAGAGGTTCTGGGAGGCGACGCCGATGCGCAGGGCATCGGCGTTCTCGGGGCGCAGCGCGGTGTCCACCATGCGCAGGTAGTTGGCGTCGACGTCGGCCTTGCTGCCGTACGTGGCGAGCGGCCAGTCGTGCACCTCGGCGTCCACCCGCTCCATCGCGAGGTTGGCTCCCTTGACGAGCCGCACCTTGATCGGGGCGCCGCCCGCGGCGACGCGGCGGCGGGCGAAGTCGGTGAGCCGGGCGAGGGCGCCCATCGAGTCCGGGAGGTAGGCCTGGAGCACGATTCCGGCGGTGAGGGACCGGAATTCGGGTTCGTCGAGGAGCGCGGTGAACACCTCGATCGTCAGGTGGAGGTCCTTGTACTCCTCCATGTCGAGGTTGACGAACTTCCCGCCGTCGCGGGCCGTCCGGTACAGGGGGCGGAGCCGCTCGACGATGCGGTCACGGTTGCCCTCGAGGTCCCAGGGGACGAGCTGGGCGACCACGGAGGAGACCTTGATGGAGACGTAGTCCACGGACGGGTCCGCCAGCAGCTCGTGGGTGCGGGCGAGGCGGTTGTCGGCTTCGCCCTGCCCGAGCACGGCCTCGCCGAGCAGGTTGAGGTTGAGCCGCACGCCCGTCTCGCGGGCGCGCTTCAGGCGGCGCTGCAGGTGGTCGCCGTCGGCGTCGAAGACCAAGTGGCCCACCAGCTGCCGCAGCCGCAGTCGCGCGACGGGCATCGCGATCGACGGTGCGATCCCCGCGGCGACGGTGCCGGCGCGGAGCAGCGCCGCGTCGACGGGGCTCATGAAGGCGCGACCGGGTGCGCCGCCGGCGGCGGGGGAGACGAGGCGCCGCAGCGCCTTCGCCGCCACTCGGTCGTCCTCGGGCCGCGCCACCTGGTCGACGAAGCCCATGGTGAACGCGACGCCGCTCGGATCGTGGAGCAGCGCGGCGAGACTGGAGGTGGCGGCGGCCTCCCGGCGCCCGACCTCGGCGGGGCGCGGCCCCCGGCTGGTGCGCAGCCAGCGCTGCGCGCGGGCGACGGCCGCGTCCGCGACACCGGAATCGGCGACCGTGGCACCGTCGGGCAGGGCCCCGAGGGGGCCGGCACCGTCGGGACGGGTCCCGGCGGACGGCAGGGGAGCGGACGGACGTGACGAATCGACCATGAGAGGCCTCCTGATAGCTCGCGCAGTGAAATGGAGAATCCACAGCGACGGGTGCGCCACCTGGCCTGTACGCGAGTGTAATACCGCTCACAGCGATTCCGCGAGCCCGTGCGCTATCGCAAATCCGACGGGCTTTTCCGTGTCGAAGATTGAATAGCAAAGAAATGGTCTCGAAACGGTATCGGCCACCTCTACGATCCCGTGCATGACCGAGTGGGGGAACACCATCTCGCGGTCGGCCGGGTCGGGGGATCCGGTGACCGATGTGGAGGACGGCGCCGCACGTCCGCCGGCGGGCGCGCGCGACCACGTCTCCGACGAACGGCTCCTGGCGGACGCCGCACATGGCGACGGCGACGCGTTCGCCGAGCTCTTCGAGCGCCACGCCCGCCAGCTGCGCGCGACGGCACTGCGCACCATCCGCGACTACACCGACGCCGAGGACTGCCTGCAGGACGCGATGCTGCGCGCCTTCCAGCTCTCGCCCACCTTCCGCGGGGACTGCAAGGTGGGGAGCTGGCTGCACCGCATCGTGGTCAACGCATGCCTGGACCGGGCGCGCCGCAACCAGGTGCGCACGTCGCTCCCGATGCCCGACGACCTGAGCGGCCTCGCCTCCGACGAGGGTCGGGGCGCGGAGGAGCTCGATCGCCGCCTCTCGATCGAGGCCGCGCTGCGGATGCTGCCGGAGGATCAGCGGGCCGCGGTGGTCGCCGTGGACATGTACGGCCTGTCGGTGACGCAGGCCGCGGAGCAGCTCGGGGTCGCGCCGGGGACCGTCAAGAGCCGCCGGGCTCGGGCCCGCGTCCGGCTCGAGCGTCTGCTGCGCTGATCGGCCCGTTCCCGCCGTTCACGCGCGGGTCTTTCGCAATCCGCACAACGAATATTGAAATCGTCGGGAACCGATCGGCGGGCTGGTGCGTCCAATTCATGAGAGGAGGTTTCGGATGGGCAGGGCAGTGCAGCCGGCGGACGGCGAGGACGACGATCGGCCGCTGAGCCGCGCGCAGGAGGCGCGGCTCGACGCGGCGCTGGCGGAGTACCGCGACCGCACCTTCGCGCACTGGTCGGCTCCGGAGGGCTTCTCCGCCGACTCCGCGCTCGGGGACCGCCGGATCGCGGCCGCGATCCGTGCCGCGCCGCCGCCCGTCCCACCCCGCCGCCGACTGCGGTACTCGCTCGTGGCAGCGGCGGCGGCCGTCGGCGTCCTGGCGGTCACCGTCGCGCTGAGCACCGTGCGGGAGGCGCCGGCGGAGCCGGAGTCCGGCGTGCTCCTCGCGGCGGCGACGCCGGGCGGCGACCGCGGACCCTTCGCCGACGGGGCGGCGCTCACGCGCTGCCTGGACGCGGCGTCCGTACCCGCCCGGCAACGGACGCTGCTCGGCGCGGGGCCCGTCCACGTGCCGGACGGTCGCGCGACGGTGCTGCTCCTGCCCGGTGGCCGGCTCGGCGACCTGCGGCTACTCGCCGTGACCCCGTCGTGCGCACGGGGCGAGGCCTCGTCGGTGCTCGTCGACCGCGTCCTCACCGGCGACGCGGCCGGGCGGGCGGGCACGCCGTAACCTGGGAGACGGCGGCGCGGGAACATTGTCGGGTCCGGCGCCGTTGGCACACATGTCGGCCCGGGACGACCGGGCGCTTCTTCAACAGGTTGGGTGGGTAATGACTGCAGCGGGCACCGATATCGCGGACGTGATCATCATCGGATCGGGTCCGGCCGGATACACGGCGGGCGTCTACGCCGGCCGCGCCGAGCTGACCACCATCCTGTTCGAGGGCACCAACTTCGGCGGCGCGCTGATGACCACCACCGAGGTCGAGAACTACCCCGGCTTCCGCGAGGGCATCATGGGCCCGCAGCTCATGGACGAGATGCGCGAGCAGGCCATCCGCTTCGGCGCCGATCTGCGCATGGAGGACGTGGAGTCCGTGCAGCTCGACGGCGAGATCAAGGAGGTCGTCACGGCCGAGGGCACCTACCGCGCCCGCGCCGTGATCCTCGCGATGGGCGCCGCCGCCCGCTACCTCGGCATCCCCGGCGAGGAGGCCCTGCTCGGCCGCGGCGTCAGCGCCTGCGCCACCTGCGACGGCTTCTTCTTCCGCGACCAGGACATCGCCGTGGTCGGCGGCGGCGATTCGGCGATGGAGGAGGCGATCTTCCTCACCAAGTTCGCCAAGTCGGTCACGCTGATCCACCGCAGCGAGAACTTCCGTGCGTCGAAGATCATGCTCGACCGCGCCCGCGACAACGAGAAGATCCGCTTCCTCACCGACGCCAAGGTCAACGCGGTGCAGGGCGAGAAGTCCGTCGAGTCGCTGCTCGTCGAGAACACCGTGACCGGCGCCGTCGAGACCCTCGAAGTGACGGGCCTGTTCGTGGCGATCGGCCACGACCCCCGCTCCGGCCTCGTGGCCGGCCAGGTCACCGTCGACGACGAGGGGTACGTGCAGGTCGAGGGCCGGAGCACCGCGACCGGCGTGCCCGGCGTCTTCGCCGCGGGCGACCTCGTCGACCACACCTACCGCCAGGCGATCACGGCCGCCGGCAGCGGTTGTTCCGCCGCCATCGACGCCGAGCGCTGGCTCGCGCACCACCGCGAAGCCGCCGTCGCCCAATAGTCCCGTTCCCCCGAAGAACCGCACCGAGGAGTACCGCCATGGCCGAGATCGTCACCCTCACCGACGACACCTTCATCGAGCAGGTCCTGCAGTCCGAGAAGCCCGTCCTCGTCGACTTCTGGGCCACCTGGTGCGGCCCGTGCAAGGTGGTCGCGCCCGTGCTCGAGCAGCTGGCCGCCGAGCACGGCGACAAGGTGACCTTCGCGAAGATCGAGGTCGACCAGAACCCCGGCGCGCCGCGCGACTACCAGGTGCTCAGCATCCCCACGCTGATGCTGTTCCAGGGCGGGAAGCCGACCGCCAAGCTGGTGGGCGCGAAGAGCAAGTCGGCGATCCTCAAGGAGCTCGACGGCCTGGTGTGACGCGCCGCCGCGTTGGGTCGGAGGGCCCCGAGGCCGTATCGTGTACTCGATTTCCCGTCCTGCGGGCCGCCCGCCCGCAGGAAGCTACCGAAGGGTCCTCCATGCCACGCATCAGCCTCGGTGATCACGGTGGCGCCGTGGCGGAGATCCGCGGCATCCTCGCCGACCAGGGCTTCCTCCGGGACTACGTGGCCCCCACCGACCTGGTGGTCGGCGGGTGGACCGTTCCCGAGGCCGTCTTCGACCGCCGCCTGGACCGCGCCACGCGCGCCTTCCAGCAGCAGCGCGGTCTCCTGGTCGACGGTGTCGTCGGTCCCGCCACGTACCGGGCGCTCCGCGAGTCCACCTACCAGCTGGGCGCGCGCACGCTGAGCTACATCGCCTCGGCGCCCCCGTCGGGCGACGACGTGGCGGCCCTGCAGGCCCGCCTGCAGAACCTCGGCTTCTACGCCGGCATGATCGACGGCCTCTTCGGCCCGCAGACGCACCTGGGCCTCTCGGCCTACCAGCGCGAGTTCGGCCTCGTCGCCGACGGCATCTGCGGCCCGGCCACGCTGCGCTCGCTCACCTTCCTGGGCTCCCGCGTGACGGGCGGCTCGCCGCACGCGATCCGCGAGGAGGAGCACGTGCGCAGCTCCGGCCCGCGCCTCTCGGGCAAGCGCATCGTGATCGACCCGGGCCTGGGCGGCCCGGACCGCGGCGTCGCGGTGCGCGGGCCCGACGGCCGGCCGATCACGGAGGAGGAGATCCTCTGGGACCTCGGCTCGCGGCTCGAGGGCCGCATGGCCGCCGCCGGCATGGAGACGTACCTGTCGCGCCCGCGCGGCATGGACGCCGACGACAGCACCCGCGCGTACACGGCGAACACCTTCGACGCCGACATGATGATCGCGCTGCGCACGGCGCACTACCGCAACGACCGCGCGCACGGCGTGGCCTCGTTCCACTTCGGCAACACGCACGGCGCCAGTTCCAACATCGGCCGCAACCTGGCCGGCTTCATCCAGCGCGAGATCGTCGCGCGGACGCCGCTCACCGACTGCCACTACCACGGGCGCACCTGGGACATCGTGCGCCTGACGCGGATGCCCACGGTGCAGATCGACATCGGCTACACCACCAACCCGCACGACGCGGCGGTCCTGGCGTCTCCGCAGATGCGCGACACCATCGCCGAGGCGATCCTGGTCGCGGTCAAGCGCCTGTACCTGCTGGGCGAGAACGACCGCCCCACCGGCACCTACACCTTCGCCGAGCTGCTCGAGCTCGAGGAGAGCGCCGAGAACCGGGCCTGACTGTCGGCCTCCCAGCGGCGGGGGAGCGCACCATCGGGGCCTCAGCGGCCCCGTACGGCGTCAGCGCTCCCCGGCCCTCCCCACGGGTGCCGCGGCGTCCCCCGTGCCCTCCAGCGCGGTCCTGAGGGCCGCTTCGGCGGCGCCCGCCGCGAGGAGCTGCTCGAGGGCGTGCTCGACGCCCGCCTTCCACCCCAGTCCCTCGGACAGTTCGAGGCGCAGCCGCGGGAAGCGGTGGTGCGGAGCGACGGTCTCGAAGCCCAACTGCTCCAGGAAGTCGGCATCGGTCAGGGGCGGGGTCTTGCACCCGCACGGGCCGCAATCCAGTTGTGCGACAACATCTTCCGTCAGCATTCCGACGGGGGTGAGCAGCGCGAAGGCCTCCACCGCGCGGACGCCGCGACGCACCAGGTCCGTGCAGACGGCGGTCACCAGCTCCTCCTTGACGAGCACGTCCATGCCGGGTTCGGATCCCACCCAGGTGAGCAGCACCGCGTCGGGACTGACGGGGGCGGTGGGGAACTCGGCGACCCGCGGAACGCTGCGGGGCGGCGCGTAGAAGGCGACGCCCACGACGCGCTCGGTGCCGTCGGCGGCGTGATCGATCGCGACCTGCCCGCACGAGCCCCACTCCAGCATGAGCATCGACAGCCAGGCCTCTTTGTCGAACTCGGTGTCGGTGAGGGTCTCACCGTCCGGGGCGACCTCCCAGTAGACGCAGCGGCGGATGTGCCGCGGCAGGTCGTCGAAGCCGCCCAGGGTGAGGGGGACGATCGTCAGGGCCATGCCGGGTCACTTCTCGGCGAGCAGGGCGACGATGCGTTCGAGGTCGTCGGCGGAGCCGACCTCCACGACGATCCTGCCCTTCCGCTTGCCCATCGACACCGTGACCTTCGTGTCGAGCCGATCGGCGATCCGGTCGGCCACCTCGCGCAGGCCCGGGTCGGCCGCCTGCGGGCGCTTGGGCGCCGCGGGCACGACGGTGCCGTCGCCGCGGTTGGCGAGGGTGACCGCCTCCTCGGTGGCGCGGACCGACAGGCCCTCCGCCACGATGCGGGCGGCCAGGGCGTCCTGCGCCTCGGCGCCGGCCTCCAGCGCGAGGAGCGCCCGCGCGTGCCCGGCGGAGAGCACCCCGGCGGCGACCCGGCGCTGCACGGCGACGGGCAGCCGCAGCAGCCGGATCGTGTTGGTGACGACGGGACGCGAGCGCCCGAGCCGCGAGGCGAGCTCATCGTGGGTGACGCCGAACTCCTCGAGCAACTGGGCGTAGGCGGCCGCCTCCTCGAGGGGATTGAGCTGCACCCGGTGGATGTTCTCGAGGAGGGCGTCGCGGAGCATGTCGCCGTCGGCGGTCTCGCGCACGATCGCGGGGATCGCGGTGAGGCCGGCCTCCTGGCTGGCGCGCCACCGACGCTCGCCCATGACGAGCTGGTAGCGCACGTCGCCCTGCGGCCGGGGGAGCGGTCGCACCACGATGGGCTGCATGAGCCCGAACTCGCGGATCGAATGGACGAGCTCCGCGAGCCCCTCCTCGTCGAAGACGGTGCGCGGCTGCTGCGGGTTCGGCTGGATCGCCGCGGGGGCGATCTCCCGGTACACGGCGCCGGACTCCGCGAGGTCCGACGGTGCCGCCTCGTCCTTCGCCGCCTCGGGCCGGGCGGCGGGCGCGGTGCGCTCCCGCGGGCCGTCCGCGGCCGGGGTCGCCGGCCGGGCACCGATGATGACGTCGGCAGCGGCGTTGCCGAGCCGCGGACCCTCCTCCGGTCCGGTGGGGATGAGTGCGGCGAGACCGCGGCCGAGGCCGCCCTTCTTCTGCCCGGCCATGACTACACCGCCTGCCCGGCGCCGCGGAAGGCGAGCTCGCGGCCCGCATCGAGATAGCTCATCGCGCCGCGGGAGCCCGGGTCGTAGTCGAGGACCGTGGTGCCGTAGCCCGGCGCCTCGGAGACCTTGACGCTCCGCGGGATGGTCGCGCCGAGAACCCGGTCGCCGAAGTGATTGCGGACCTCCGCGGCCACCTGGTCGGCGAGCTTGGTCCGCGCGTCGTACATCGTGAGGAGCACGGTGGACACGTGGAGGTCCTTGTTCAGGTGCGACTGCACGAGCTCGATGTTGCGGAGGAGCTGGCCCACGCCCTCGAGGGCGTAGTACTCGCACTGGATGGGGATGAGGACTTCCTTGGCCGCGACGAGCGCGTTGACCGTGAGCAGCCCCAGCGACGGCGGGCAGTCGATGAAGATGTAGTCGATGCCCTCGGCCGCGGGACTGCCGAGCGCGTTCTTCAGGCGGGTCTCGCGCGCCACCATGCTGACGAGCTCGATCTCGGCGCCGGCGAGGTCGATCGTCGCGGGCACGCAGTAGAGGTTGGGGGAGTGCGGGCTCTGTGCCATCGCTTCCTCCAACGTCGTCTCGCCGAGGAGGAGCTCGTAGGTCGACGGGACGCCGGAGCGATGGTCGACGCCGAGCGCCGTGCTCGCGTTGCCCTGCGGGTCGAGGTCGACGACGAGCACGCGCAGCCCCTGCAGCGCGAGCGCCGCCGCGAGGTTCACCGCCGTGGTCGTCTTACCGACGCCGCCCTTCTGGTTCGCGATCGTCAGGACGCGGCGCTCGAGAGGCTTGGGCAGGGTACCCGCCGCCCCGGGCGTCAGGACCTGGCTGGCGCGGCGAGCGGCCGCGGCGATGGGGGTGTCGTCTTCAGTGGTTCCACGTGAAACGTCGAAGCCGGATTCGTGATCAGTCACGCGCTCTCCTCAGCTGTTGACCCCATCCTAGTTTCTCCGTCGGGGTGCGTCAGCCCGGCCTCCGCGACCGCCGTCGTCCGACGACTGGGCACGGTGTTTCCCGTGAAACCTCCGCGTGCCGTCGGCGCACGTCGCCCCGCCGACGGTGCGCTGCCGTCCCGGTCTGAACGGGGTGCGGCTCGACGCCGGCGGGGCGGGATCCGGGGCACGCGCCGGGCGCGTCCGTGTGGCCGCTCGCGGGGCCCCGGCGCGGGGAAGTGGACTCCGCACGCGCGCGACGCGTGCGGTCCCGACCCGGGAGTGGTCACCACGCCCCGACGCACACGACGGCGGCCGATGGTCCGCGGCCCGGCGTGAGCACCACGCCCGCCGCCATACAAACACCGCCCTCCTGCGCGAGGATCACCCGGCGGCTTCTGAACGCACCCGGCCCCCGGTCGCACGTAGGTCGCTCCCGTCCGCCGTTCACCGTTCGCCACTCGTCGTCCGCGGCACTCGTCGTCCTCAGCGCGCGGCACACGTTCCGCGGCCGCTCCGCCAGATCGCGCGGTCGGATCGCGCGGTCGGATCTGACGCGAGGCGGCGTCGCCAGTCGCTCCCTCCGACAGCGCCCGCGCCGGGGTGTTCCACGTGAAACCACGCGCCCATCGCGCGGGCGGACGGCCGGCCGTCACAGCACCGTCGCCATCCCCGCGGGCGCCCGTCCCTGTCGCGCAGATCGAGCTCGCCCGTACGTCCGCACCGCGAACACCCGCGACGCGCGCTGCGGTCCGTCTCCGCAGTCGACCCGTCGCGCACCCGATCCGTCGACGCGGAGACCGACGTTCCCGCGCGCGGACACTGCAGTCTCCTCCCGGCCCGCCCACGACCGCACCGCCGCGGGCGCGCACACCGGACCACCGCGCGGTGCACCGCCGCGCCGGGTCTGGCACATACCTGATCCGCGACCTACTGGTCCGTCGGCGGTCGACGTTCGTGCGTCGGCCGGCGGACGGTCCGCCGGGTGTCGAGCCGCCTCCGGTGCACGCGCCTGCCGCGTGTCATCCACCGCTCGATGATCGCGGCGTCTCGGGCGGCGCGTGAAGCCCGCGCCCCTCGGCGCGGTTCGGGCTGGTTTCCCGTGAAACACGCGCCCGGTCGCTCCTCCCGCCGTGCGCGGGGCGGGGTGTTCCCGTCGTCCCGCGCCCGAATCAGCTCCCCGGCGCAGCCCCGGACGCGCCGCGACACCACCCCGCCGCCCGATGTCGCGCATCACTCCGCACCACTGCTGGCTGCGTCGTGCGCTCACGCTCTCTCAAGGTCACGTCCCGCCGAGGGTCATTGGTCTCCGCGTGCACCGTGCCACCCCGCCGGCACCCGCGTTGCACGGTCGCCCGGACGCGCGCCTCCGCAGCTCGCCGCGCCGACGTCTCCGTTCCACGTGAAACACGGGTGAACCCCGAGTCAGTCACGTCGGCGCACCGGCCGCCCGCGGGCCTCTCCGCCAACGATCTGCGAGCGCCGGCCACCGGCTCCTCCGTCGAGCACCGCGCCCTCGATTGCGCGCACGGCCGAGTCGGTGTCCCTCGTCCTGCGCGGGGGTCGCCGGTCGCGGACGCGCTTGCGAACTCCCCGCCGCCGCGTCAGACGCACCGCCTCTCCAACACCCACCCGTTCATCGGCGACGAGCACGGCACTGGTCGCCTCCGTCGACAGCGGGGGAGTGGCCGACCCCGGCGCCGTGGCCCGATCCGTCGGCCGCGGGATCCGCCGTGCGACGACCCCGCGCCGTCGCGCGCCACGTCTCCGGCCCACGCTCCGCGGCGAGCCTCCCCTCCATCCCGAGCCGGTCTCCCCAGGGGGCACGCACCTCGCCCATCGGGCTCGCGGGGCACGGCGCGCCGAACCTGCGCCGCCGGCTGTGCGACGACTGCGCACCCCCCCCCGCCAACCCACGCACAGTCGCGGCACGCCCCGTGCGATACCAGGAAGGAGGACTCCAGCTCTCCGCTGTCGACGGGCGGCATACCGTCGAGGCGGCGGGGAGGTGTCGGCCGGATGCGGAGGAACCGATCGGCCCGCGCTCGATCTCCGACCGCCGCCGCCCCTCCCGCGGCACGGCATCCGGCCCGGGCCCCACGCCCGGCCCCGGCACGCCGATGCCGCGGCGCCGGAGTGGCGCGGAGAGTTTCAGGGATTCCGGAGCGACCTCGCGCGGACCTACCACCGACCGGCCCGCGGGACGGAGCTCTGCGAGGGACGCCCTCGACGGTCGGCCGCCGGCGTCGTGAGCCTCAGATTTTCGGGACGCTCGTACCAGAGTGGGAGCCGGGAGCGCCGTCGTGAAGCAAGCGCAAGCTTCTCTATGTCACGTGTCGAAACAACCCGTGGGTGGATGGGTGCATCGACATCATGCCGTAAATGTCCGTTTGTGGACTAGCGGCGAGCCTTCGCTCGCTTCTTCGTCGCCGGCGCCCGACGAACGGCGCGCACCACGGTGGTAGCCGGATCGACGATCCCGACGCCGCACAGGACGACCTCCGGATCGCGCAGGCCCGCCTTGGTCAGGATCGCGCCGTGCTCCTCGATCTCCTCCGCTGCGCGCGACCCCTTGAGCGCGAGCAGCCGGCCGCCGTCGCGGAGCAGGGGAGCGGACCATGGGGCGAGCTTGGGGAAGCCGGATACCGCGCGCGACGTCACTGCGTCGGCACCGCCCACCGCATCCACGACCGCGCGCTCCTCGGCCCGCCCGCGGACGACCCGCACGTTCGGTAGCCGCGGTCCGCAGAACTCCTCGAGGAAGACGGCGCGACGCAACAACGGTTCGACGAGGATCACCTCGACGTCCGGCCGGGCGATCGCCACCGGCACGCCGGGCAGGCCGGCGCCGCTCCCGATATCGACGAGGGTCTCGCCGGCCTCGAGGAGCTCGCCGAGCACGGCGCAGTTCAGCACGTGCCGCTCCCAGAGCCGCGGCACCTCGCGCGGGCCGATCAGTCCGCGGACCACGCCGTCGGTCGCGAGCACGCCGGCGTACTCTTCAGCGAGCGCGAGCCGATCGCCGAAGACCTCCTGCGCGACCGGGGGAGCGGGGGGCAGCGCGTCCACACTCGCCTCGTCGTCGGCGGACTTCCCCGCCACCTCGTCGCGCCGTTCCACGTGAAACCTCTCCTGTAACAATCGCACACACCGGTTCCGGTCCATCCGGCCCGGAAACGACGATGGGCCCCAGGCGCACGGCCCGGGACCCATCGTTCACCTACGTCCAGTCTAGGCGTTGGGAAGCACCACGACGCGGCGGTTGGGCTCCGCGCCCTCGCTCTCCGAGCGGACACCGTCGACCTTGGCGACGGCGTCGTGGACGATCTTGCGCTCGAACGGCGTCATCGGCTTCAGCGACTCCTTCTCGCCGGACTCCGCGACCCGCTGCGCGATCTCGGTGCCGAGGCCCGACAGGCGGGTCCGCCGGCTCGCGCGCCATCCGGCGACATCGAGCATCAGGCGGCTGCGGTCGCCGGTGGACTGCTGCACCGCGAGGCGGGTCAGCTCCTGCAGGGCGTCCAGCACCTCACCGCGCTGGCCCACCAGCTTGGTGAGGTCGTCGCCGCCGTCGATCGCGACGATGGCGCGGCCGCCCTCGACGTCGAGGTCGATATCGCCGTCGAAGTCGAGGATGTCGAGCAGCTGCTCGAGGTAGTCGGCGGCTATCTCGCCCTCCTCGACCAGGTCGTCGTCCGCGCTCACAGGGCTCTCAGCCGGGGCCTCGGCGACAGCCTCGGTCACGGTCTGCTCCTCCTCGACGGTCACGTCGTCAGGCATGGGTACTCCTTGGGAATTCGATCATCAGGGGTTCGTGGGGCCGCGCTCAGCGCTTGCGCTTCTTGTTCCGATTGCGCTGCTGCTGGTTGCGCTGCTGCTGCCGCGCGTTGGCGGACGGGTGCTGGGCCTTCGGCTTGGCACCGGGGGTGGGCTTCGACGGTGCCGCCGGCTCGGCCGCGTCCTCGGCATCGCCCGACACCGTCTCCGCTGCCTTGGTGAGGGACGTCGCCGTGCCGGCCTTCTTCGGCTTCGCACCGGGCTTCGGGGCGTTCTCCGCGCGCTTCTCCTGCGCCAGGCGCTTCTTCTCCTCGTCCTCCTTGTCGAGCTTGCCGAAGACGATGTGCTGCTGGCAGTAGGTCCAGATGTTCTGGGTGACCCAGTAGATCAGGATGGCGACGGGCAGGAAGAAGCCACCGACCAGGACGCCGATGGGGAAGACCCACAGCATGAGCCGGTTCATGATCGCCGTCTGCGGGTTGTCCAGCGAGGCGACGGGCTGGCGGGCGATCGAGGCGCGCGAGTTGAAGTGCGTGGCCAGCGCCGCGATGATCATCAGCGGCACCGAGAGAGCGATGATCCACCACTTCTCGAAGTTCGGCTCGATGTACGCGATCACGCCGTTCGCGTCGGGCGGGCTCACGGGCATGAAGGCCTGGAACTGCGCGACGGGCTCCTGGACGTACGAGGACAGCGGCACGCCGAAGAGGCGCGCGTCGAGGAAGCTCTGCACGTCGGTCGCGGAGAAGAAGTAGTTCGCCGTGTGCCGGGTCTCGTAGGCGTTCATGTCGGGCGAGCCGAACATCTGCGCCGTGCCACCGCTCATCCGGTTGAACGACCGGAGCACGTGGAACAGGCCGATGAACACCGGCACCTGCAGGAGCGCGGGGAGGCAGCCGAGGAGCGGGTTGAAGCCGTGCTCCTTCTGCAGCTTCTGCATCTCCAGGGCCAGCTTCTGCCGGTCCTTGCCGTACTTCTTCCGCAGCGCCTGCATCTGCGGCTGGAACTCCTGCATCTGCCTGGTCGTCTTGATCTGCCGGACGAAGGGCTTGTACAGGATGGCGCGCAGGGTGAGCACGAGGAAGATCACGGACAGGGCCCAGGTGATCCCGCTGTCGGGGCCGAGGCCGGGCACGAAGGAGAAGACCTTGTGCCAGACCCACATGATGCCCGACACCGGGTAGTACACGTAGTCCAAGGACATCGGATTGAAACTTGACACGGGGCGGTGCTCCTTGCCGATCTATTTCGAACAGGTTCGGGGCGCGGACATTCGCGCATCGGATGGTGGAAGCCGCTGGCAGCGGCGGCTATTCGGGGACGGGGTCCCAGCCGCCGCGGTGCCACGGTCCGCACTTGAGCAGGCGAATGGTACTGAGGTACACACCCTTGACGGCGCCGTGCGCCGAAAGCGCCTCCACCGCATACTCGCTGCAGGTGGGGGTGAACCGGCACGTCGGCGGCCGCACGGGGGAGATCCAGGTCCGGTACAGCTGCACCAGAGAGATCAATGCCCGCCGGGGCGCCGCCCGCAGCGTCCGTCCGGCACTCGTCCCCGGTTCCTCGGTCACAGCGCCCCTAGCTTCGCCAGGCCCGAACGCAGTTGCGCCGTCAGCTCGTTCGCGTCGTCGTCCGCCGCCGCACGCAGGGCGCGGATCACGACGAGGGCGCCGTCGTCCAACTCGCCGGCCACGGAAGCGGCGGCGGCGCGCAGTCGGCGGGCGACGGAGTGGCGGATCACCGCATTACCCACCGCTTTCGAGACCACCAGGCCGACACGAGGCGCCGGGGTCACCGGATCGGCCGCGGACACGACGACGCCCGGTCCCCCCTCGGAAGGGGGGACCGGGCTCGTCTTCGTCGCTGTCGCCACGTGCACCACGATGGACCGGCGACCCACACGCCTGCCGCCTTTGACCGCCGCGGCGAAATCGCGCGACGAGCTCATGCGGTAGCGGGCGGGTAACACGTCAGTGGTCTGCCTTCTTCATCGCCTTTGCAGCAGCGCCACCGCGACCGGGCGAACCGGTGCGCGGTGGCGCTACGCGAGAGGGGAAATCAGGCCGTCAGCTTCGCGCGGCCCTTGGTCCGACGCGAGGAGACGATCGCGCGCCCGGCACGGGTGCGCATACGGAGACGGAAGCCGTGCACCCGCGCGCGGCGACGGTTGTTCGGCTGGAACGTCCGCTTGCCCTTGGCCACGGTGACACTCCTTGTTCAGTGGACGGCGCTGGTGCGCCGCCGTTCGGTGGACGGAAATCTTCGGCGGCACATGAAGCTCGACTTGAGGTCGAACTCGCCCGACGGATCGGTGTGCGCACAGACCGGTCAAGACTACTTATCCCCACTGACAAGGTCAAACCGAGGCACCCGGTGTCGCGTGACGAGCCTCACAACGGCCCCGACGCGACACGCCGAGCGCCCCCGACATCCCACCGCTTCCTGCGGGAATGTGCGTTGTGTTGAGGACCGCGCTCCACTCTGTTAACTTTGCCGAATGCGATTGCTGAGCACGGCCGCGGCGCCCCGTGGACCCCGAGCACGGCAGCTTCGGGCCGATCGGTACCGGGCGTGTAGCGGGCTCGGTGCTGCACCGTAATCCGGTTCGCCCGGAGCACTGACCCGCAGTTCTACGACCTCGTCGTTCCCCAGCCGAAGCCAACGGCTGACAACACCTGTACCCGCAGTCCTCCACACCTGTGGATGAATCTGTGGAGTACAGTTCGTGCGCAGGTCGGGCGGGGTGCGGTTATGCACAGCCCGACATGGAACCTGTGAACGTGTGACGAGTACGCCGGTCGGAAGCCGGAGACCGAAGGCTTTCAGAACCGGGGTGGAGGACCTGATGACCGTTGATCCGCTGATCGAGACGTGGACCGCCGTGGTCGACGAACTCTGCGGAGACAACACCGACCGCACCCTCACCAAGCAGGAGAAGGCCTGGCTCAAGCTCGTCCAGCCGCTGACCCTGACCGAGGGCTTCGCGCTCGTGGCCGTGCCCTCCCAGCTCATGAAGGACGCGATCGAGCGGAGCCTCCGCGAGCCGCTCGTGGCGGCACTCACCTCGCGGCTGGGCCAGGACGTGGAGCTCGGTGTCCGGATCTCGCCCGACGCGACGCCGCCGGCCGCACCGGCCGCACCCGTCGCCATAGCGGTGGACGAGGGCCCCTCGGGCCCGAGCACCGCCGACCTCACCGTTCCCGTGAGCGAGATCGTGGCGGGGTCCCCCGGCGCACCGTCACCGTCCGTCCAGCTGCCCCCGCCGATGACCGGCCCGGGGACCAACGGCACCGCCATGACCGGATCGTCCGGCTCGAGCCTGAACCAGAAGTACACCTTCGAGACGTTCGTCATCGGCGCCTCGAACCGGTTCGCGCACGCCGCCGCCTTCGCGGTCGCCGAGGCACCGGCCCGCGCCTACAACCCGCTCTTCATCTGGGGCGAGTCCGGGCTCGGCAAGACCCACCTCCTCCACGCGGCCGGCCACTACGCCCGCCGCCTCTTCCCGGGGATGCGCGTGAAGTACGTGTCCACGGAGGAGTTCACCAACGACTTCATCAACTCGCTCAAGGACGACCGCCAGGTCCAGTTCAAGCAGCGCTACCGCGACGTCGACATCCTGCTGGTCGACGACATCCAGTTCCTCGAGGGGAAGCTGGGCATCCAGGAGGAGTTCTTCCACACCTTCAACACGCTCCACAACGCGAACAAGCAGATCGTGGTCTCCTCCGACCGCCCACCGAAACAGCTGGCGACGCTGGAGGACCGGCTGCGCACGCGGTTCGAGTGGGGCCTGATCACCGACGTCCAGCCGCCCGAGCTGGAGATCCGCATGGCGATCCTGCTCAAGAAGGCGCAGATGGAGCGGATCCACGTGCCGCCGGACGTGCTGGAGCTCATCGCGACCCGCATCGACCGCAACATCCGCGAGCTCGAGGGCGCGCTGATCCGCGTGACGGCGTTCGCGTCACTCACGCAGACCGACGTGACCTACGAGCTCGCCGAGATGGTGCTGCGCGACCTCGTCCCCGACACCACGACCATCGAGATCTCCTCCAGCACCATCCTTTCCGTGGTGGCCGAGTACTTCGAGATCTCCGTCGCCGACCTCAAGGGCACCGAGCGCGCGCGGGCCGTGACGCACGCGCGGCAGATCGCCATGTACCTGTGCCGCGAGCTGACCGAGCTGTCCCTGCCGAAGATCGGGCAGATCTTCGACCGGGACCACACCACGGTCATGTACGCCGAGCGGAAGATCCGCAAGGAGATGCCGGAGCGGCGCCGGGTCTACGACCAGGTGCAGGAACTCACCACGCGCATCAAGCGCCGCAGCCAGTAGCCGCGGGTCAGCGGCCGGCCGAGCAGATGAGCGGACCGCCGCTGCCGTCCGTGCTGCTCTCCTCGGAGACGACCTTGCCGTTGCGGGTGATCGAGCAGCCCACGTCGCCCGTGTAGCCGAGCACCGTCACCGTGACCATGAACGCGTCCGAGGTGAACGCCTTGGACCACGGGAGCGGCTGCGAGCCGAACAGATTCGTATCCGGCACGCCGACCGTCACCAGCTGCGCCGAGCCGCTGCCCGTGACCTCCACGCGCCACTGGCGGGCGTCCGGGCCCGTGCTCGAGCCCCCGCCGAAGATGGGCGGGATCGAGATGCCCGACGGGACGCCGCTGGGCAGCGTGATGCCACCCGGCCTGCTGCTCGTGGTCGTCGTGGCCGGGGGAGTGGTCGTCGTCTCCGACGAGGCGGTCGTGTTCGACGGTCCGCCGCTGGTCGCCACGAGCGCGACGATCACCGCCAGGACGAGCGCGAAGACCACCGCCGCCGCGGCGATCCACAGCAGCTTCCGGTTGCCGCCCGAGCCGCCACCGTCGCCACCGGAACCGCCGCCCGGGCCTCCCGGGCCGGGGGGAGGGCCCTGCGGCGGAGGGGCGCCGTGCTGGCCGTACTGATCGCCGTACGCGCCCGGCGCGTAGCCGAGCTGATAGCCACCGTCGTACTGCTGCGTGGGCGGGCCCTGCGGAGCCGGCCCGGGAGCCCCCGCGGGGCCCGACGGCGGCGCCTGCGCGGTCCCCGGATCGCCGGGACGCTCGTATTCCCGTGTCGGCTTCGGCACATTCGGCGTGCCCGGCCCGACGGGGTAGTTCTGGCCGCCCGGGTGCTCTCCAGGGTGCTGCGGATCCGGATATCCCATGGTCACACCGTACGCGCCGGGCGGTCGCCGGAGAACTGTGAGTTACTCACCAGTACTGCACACACCCTGTGGATGAATCACCGAAATCCCAGGAGTGACCTGGGGAGAGTTCATCCACAGGTTTCCACAGGCGGCGTTCCTCACCAATCACACGGATGTAGTTCCACAATCCCTGCGGCGCGTCGTCAACACCCCGACACGCCACCCGCGCTGCACCGACGGCGAGTTTCCACATCCTCCACAGGCCCTATGACGATGACATATTTCTTCATTGGATACTTCTTCTGAAAAGAGGCGGAGTGAAGGTCCGGCGTGCCCCGCCGGCCCGAACCCGTCGTTCGGTCCGGCGGCCACCTGAACGCCACCGGATCAGTCCGGCTCCTATAGCATCGAAGACCTCACGGTCGTGCCCGCCACGCCGTACCCGAACGACCCCCACCGAAAGGCCCCGTCGGCATGAAGTTTCGCGTCCCGCACGAGGAGTTCGCCGAATCCGTCGCGTGGGTGGCGCGCAGCCTGCCCTCGCGCCCTCCGGTGCCGGTGCTCGGCGGCGTCCTGCTCACCGCCGGTGACGACGGCCTGACCGTCTCGGGATTCGACTACGAGGTCTCCGCCCAGGTGCGCGTCGCCGCCGAGGTGGCCGACGAGGGCCAGGCCCTGGTCTCCGGCCGCCTGCTCGCGGACATCACGAAGGCGCTGCCGAACAAGCCGGTCGACGTGCAGCTCGACACCACCCGGGTCGCGATCACGTGCGGCAGTGCGAAGTTCTCATTGCCGACGATGCCCGTCGAGGACTATCCGCAGTTGCCCGAGCTGCCGCAGCAGACCGGCGCCATCGAGCGCGGAACCTTCGCCGAGGCGATCGCGCAGGTCGCGATCGCCGCCGGCAAGGACGACACGCTGCCGATGCTGACCGGCATCCGGGTCGAGATCGAGGGTGAACGCGTCGTGCTCGCCGCGACCGACCGATTCCGGCTCGCGGTCCGCGAGTTCGACTGGCAGCCCGCGTCGTCCGACGTCAAGGCCGCGGTCCTGGTGCCGGCGAAGACCCTGTCGGAGGCCGCGAAGACCTTCGCCGTCGACCCCGAGGTCGGGATCGCGCTCGGCGCCGGTTCCGCCGTCGGAGCCGATGGCCTGCTCGGCGTGGTCGGCGCGGACCGTCGGACCACCACCCGGTTGCTCGACGCGGACTTCCCGAAGTTCCGGCAGCTGCTGCCGGCGTCCCACACCGCCATCGCCACCATGGAGATCGCGCCGCTGCTCGAGGCGATCAAGCGCGTGGCCCTCGTCGCCGACCGCGGCGCGCAGGTCCGGATGGAGTTCGCCGACGGCTCGCTGCGCCTCTCGGCCGGCGGTGACGACGCCGGCAAGGCCGAGGAGGAGCTGCCCGCCGACTTCCAGGGCGAGGCGCTCACCATCGCCTTCAACCCGGGCTACCTGCAGGACGGCCTGGCCGCGATCCACACCGAGTCGGTCACCTTCGGATTCACCACGCCCAGTCGGCCTGCGGTGCTGCGCCCCGCGGAGGAGAATGGCTACCAGCCGGACGACTCCGGCGCGTTCCCCGCGCCGCAGAGCCCGTACACGTACCTGCTCATGCCGGTGCGCCTGCCCGGCTGATCGAACCGTCGTCTCCGCACGGAAGGGTGCCGCGAACATGCAGTTGGGTCTGATCGGTCTGGGCAAGATGGGCGCGAACATGCGCCAGCGGATCCGCAACGCGGGCCACGAGGTGATCGGCTACGACCCCCGGCCCGAGGTCACCGACGTGCCCTCGCTGGACGCGCTCGCCGAGTCCCTCGCCGCGCCGCGCACCGTCTGGGTGATGGTGCCCGCCGGCGACATCACCCGTGAGACGGTGCGCAAGCTCGCCGACATCCTCGAGCCCGGCGATCTCGTGATCGACGGTGGCAACTCGCGCTACACCGACGACCAGGTGAACGCGGAACTGCTCGCCACCAAGGGGATCGGCTACCTCGACTGCGGTGTCTCCGGCGGCGTCTGGGGCCTGGAGAACGGCTACGGCCTGATGGTCGGCGGGGCGAACGCCGACGTCGAGCGCGCCATGCCGATCTTCGACGCCCTGCGCCCCGAGGGCGAGCGCGAGGACGGCTTCGCGCACAGCGGCCCCGTCGGCGCCGGCCACTACGCCAAGATGATCCACAACGGCATCGAGTACGGCCTGATGCAGGCCTACGGCGAGGGCTACGACCTCCTCGAGGCCGAGCCCCTCATCGAGAACGTCGCCGGCACGCTCCGGGCCTGGAGCAAGGGCACCGTCGTGCGGTCCTGGCTGCTGGATCTGCTGGTCAAGGCGCTCGAGGAGGATCCGGGCCTGCAGGAGATCACCGGCTACACCGAGGATTCGGGCGAGGGCCGCTGGACCGTCGAGGAGGCCATCCGCCACTCGGTGCCGGCGCCCGTGATCGCCGCGGCCCTGTTCGCGCGATTCCAGTCGCGGCAGGACGATTCGGACACGATGAAGGCGGTGTCCGCGCTGCGCAACCAGTTCGGCGGGCACGCCGTGCGACGCGCGGACTGACCGGGGCCGACTGCTCCTTTGTACGTCCGCCGGCTCACTCTGCACGACTTCCGGTCCTGGGACGACGTCACCGTCGACCTGGAGCCGGGCGTCAGCGTGTTCGTGGGTCGCAACGGTTTCGGCAAGACGAACCTGGTCGAGGCGCTGAACTACGTCGCCACGCTGGGTTCGCACCGCGTCGCCACGGATCAGCCGCTCATCCGCGTCGGCGCGGACGCCGCGTCGGTGGCGGCGACGGTGCACAACGCGGGCCGCGAGCTGACCGCGGAGATCGACATCGTCGCCGGCCGGGCGAACAAGGCGCGGATCAACACCGCGCCGTGCCGGCGGCCGCGCGAGCTGCTGGGGATCCTTCAGTCCGTGCTCTTCGCGCCGGAGGACCTGGCGCTGGTCCGCGGGGAGCCCGGCGGCCGCCGCCGTTTCCTGGACGATCTCGCGATCCTCCGCACGCCCCGGATCGCCGCGGAGAAGGCCGATTACGAGCGGGTGCTCAAGCAGCGCACCGCCCTGCTCAAGACCGCCTACGCCGCCGCCCGCCGCGGCGGTGGTGACGCGGAGTCGATGCTCTCGACCCTCGACGTGTGGGACGCGCAGCTCGCGCGATTCGGCGCGGAGGTGCTCGCGGCCCGGCTGGAGGTCGTGGCCTCGCTCGCGCCGCACCTCACCGTGGCGTACGCCGCGCTGGCGCCGCATTCGCGGGCCGCCACCGTCGCCTACACGAGCTCCCTGTTCGAGGACTTCGACGGTGACCCCGCCGCCGCGTCGGTGGCCGAGCTGGAGGGGCTGATGCGGGAGGGCCTCGCCGCGGCCCGCCAGCGGGAGATCGAGCGGGGCGTCTGCCTCGTGGGGCCGCACCGCGACGACCTCGACCTGCGGCTCGGGAACGAGCCGGCGAAGGGCTTCGCCTCGCACGGCGAATCCTGGTCGTACGCCCTGGCGTTGCGGCTCGCGTCGCTGGAACTGTTGCGGGCCGGGGGATCCGAGCCGGTGCTGCTGCTCGACGACGTCTTCGCCGAACTCGACGCGAAGCGTCGGACGGCGCTGGCGGAGGTGGCGGCGGAGACGGAACAGGTGATCGTCACCGCGGCCGTCCCGGACGATCTGCCTCCCGCCCTGCGGTCGGCGACTTTCCAGGTCACCGTCGACGGGCCCGCCGATGCGCGCGTCTCCCGGCTGGCCGCCCCTGAGCCCGGCGATCCGGGGCCGTCTCCTGCGGTGTAGACCCCTGCCGCGTACAGTTCCACTGTTCGTCCCAAATGGGAATGATTATTGATAACGGCGTGTCAGTGACGTCGTCGGAAGGGGTGAGCGGTGCGCATCGCGATCGCATGCATGGGCTCGCGCGGCGACATCAGCCCGCTCCTGGCGGTGGCCCGCGTCCTGCGGGACCGTGGCGACGTGGTGACGATCGGCTGCACGATCGAATCGCAGGGCCACGTGGCCGCGCACGGCTTCGAGCCGCACATCCTGACGACCCTGAACCTCAAGGAGTTCCTGCAGTCGCCCCAGGGCCAGAAGAAGTTCTTCGGCGCGAGCACCACGACGCAGCTGCGGGAGGTGGGCAAGCTCGCCGACTCGCACGCGGACGAGTTCGACGAGCGCCTCGCCGAACTCTGCCGGGACGTGGACTGCGTCATCAGCACACGCATCATCGAGGAGCGGGCCGCGCTGGTCACGCACCGCGCGGGCGTGCCCCTCGTGATGGTCGAGTACTTCCCCGGCGACGTGCACAGCACCGTCCCCAATCCGCTGCTGGGCCCGCGCTTGCAGGACGTCACCGCACGGATCCCGGTGCTCCTGCCGCTGACCTACCGGATCTTCAACATCGGCTGGGCCCTGAGCATCTTCGGCAAGACGGTGGAGCTCGCGAAGCGCGTCGACTACCCGCGTCGCGTGATCAACCCCCGCTCGGTGCTCGCGGGCCGCGACATCCTGCGCGTCGAGGCCTTCGGCCGGGCACTGGTGCCCCCGCGGTCGCGCGAGGACGCGCGGCACCCCCGCATCGGCTTCATCCGCATCGAGGGCCGGCCGGCGGATCGCACCGAGCGCGACGCGATGATCGAGGCCTGGCTCGCCCGGGACGACCGCCCCGTCGTCTACGTGGGATTCGGCAGCATGCCGGTCGTCGACTTCGACGGCGTCGTCGGCGGTCTCGCCGAGATCCTGGCAGGGGACGGCATGCGCGTGCTGGCCGTTCCGGGCTGGTCGGCCCGGACCCGCGACGAGGTGGTGAACACCCCCGACCTGCTGATCGTGCCCGACGTGGACCACGACACCGTCCTCCCGCGCTGCGCCGCGGTCGTGCACCACGGCGGGGCCGGTACGACGGCGATCGCCGCCGCCTCCGGGAGGCCGTCGCTGGTGTGCAGCCAGGCCTTCGACCAGCACTTCTGGGGGAGGCGGATCGAGGCCGTGGAGGCCGGTGCGATCCTGCCGCGCCGCCGGATGACCGCGGGGACCATCGCCGAGGGCGTGCTGCGGCTCGTGCGGGACGAGCGCATCGTCGACGGTGCCCGGCGCACCGGCGCGGTCGCCGCGGAGGACCTGGGCGGCCGCGACGAGTTCCTGGCCGCGTTCGACGCCTTCCTCGCCGAGGTCGACGGTGCTCGCGCCGCGGCCCCCGGTCGCTGAGGTGATCGCCTCCGCCGGCGGACGATCCGGCGCGACGCGCTGGATCTCGCTCGGCACGTTGTGCATCGCCGTGCTCATGACCGGCATGGACAACAGCATCGTCACCATCGCCCTCCCCACGCTGAGCGAGGAGTTCGGCGGCGGCATGAGCGCCCTGCAGTGGATCGTCGACTCGTACACGCTGGTCTTCGCGGGGCTGCTGCTCGCGACCGGCTACCTCGGGGACCGGCTCGGCCGGCGGAGGGTGCTCATCGCCGGCCTGCTGTGCTTCGTCGCGATCTCCGTGCTGGCCACGCGGTCCACGTCCCTCGCCGAGCTCATCACCGCGCGGGCCGCGCTCGGCGCCGCCGCGGCCCTGATCTTCCCCGCCACGCTCGCCATCATCTCGGACCTGTTCCCGGAGAAGGAGGAACGCACCAAGGCCATCGCCGTGTGGTCCGCCGCGGCCGGCGCGTCGATCGCGATCGGCCCCGTGGTCGGCGGCTACCTCGTCGAGCACTTCGCCTGGTCGTCGGTGTTCTGGATCAACGTGCCCATCTCGATCGTCGCGATCGCCGGCTGCCTCGCGCTGGTCCCGGAGTCCTTCGGCTCGGAGCGGCCGTCGTTCGACCTGCTCGGCGTGCTGCTGTCCATCTCCGGGATCACGCTGCTGGTGTGGGCGCTGATCGAGGCGCCGAACTTCGGCTGGGGCAGCGCGCCCGTCGTCGGGGCGCTGATCGGCGCCGCGGTGTTCCTGGTGTCCTTCGTGTTCTACGAGCGGCGGCACCGCAATCCGGTGCTCGACGTGACGCTGTTCCGCTCACGCGGCTTCGCCATGGGCTCCTTCGCGATCTGCGCCGGCTTCTTCTGCCTCCTCGGCTTCGTCTTCATCACGATCATGTACTTCCAGGCGGTACTGGGCTACGGGCCGCTCGAGACCGCGGTCCGGGTGATCCCGTTCGCGCTCGCGGCCGTCGCGGTGACGCCGCTCGCGGCACTGGCGAACACCGAGCGCCGGATGCGGTTCACGATCTCCCTCGGTCTCGCGATCATGGCCGCGGGCTTCGTGCTGACCTCGCGGCTCACCGAATCCGCCGACTACCTCACGCAGATCCTGCCCGCGATGTCCGTCATCGCCGTCGGCCTCGGCCTGCTGCAGGGGCCCGCC
Organism: Tsukamurella hominis; assembly: GCF_965137015.1. Taxonomy (NCBI): domain Bacteria; kingdom Bacillati; phylum Actinomycetota; class Actinomycetes; order Mycobacteriales; family Tsukamurellaceae; genus Tsukamurella; species Tsukamurella hominis. Next base: position 113,386 of record NZ_CBCRZG010000012.1, read on the forward strand.
ACCACGTCGGTGATGACCTCCGTCCCGTCGGGCGAGGCCGGCGCCGGCTCCGCGGTCAACGACACCACCCGCGAGGTGGGCGGCGCGCTGGGTGTCGCCATCCTCGGATCAGTGGTCGCGCACCTGTACTCCGCGAAGGTGGCGGAGGACGTCGCGCGGCTGCCCCTGACGCCGGACGCCCGGGCAGAGGCCGAGTCCTCGGTGATCGGCGGCATCCGCGCGGTCGGCGCGGCGGCGCCCGAGCTGCAGCCAGCGCTCGGGCACACCGTGCAGCAGGCATTCGTCTCCGCGATGCAGTCGGCCAACCTCGTCGCCGCCGGGGTCGGTGCGGCCGCGTGCCTCGTGGTCGCAGTGCTCCTGCGCACCCGGCCGCCGTCGCGGCACCGTCGAACCGCGGAGGGCGAGCGGGTCAGCGTGCAGGAGCTCGTCGCCCGGGCCGGCGAGGCCGTGACGGCACCGATCATGCTGCCGTCCGCGAGCGTCCGGCGAGGAGTCCCGCCAGTCCGCACAGCCACGCCACCAGGTAGCCGGCCGCGAGCGACAGCGGGATCACCGGCCGCCCGTACTCCCGCAGCACCAGGGGCGCGAGCACCGGGAGCGTCGCCGCCGCGAGGGTGACCCAGCCCCAGCGCCGCTCGGTCCCGGTGCCGCGGCGGACCAGGCGCAGGTTGGCCCACCAGCACAACAGGCCTAGCGCGCCGACGACGTACAGGTAGCCGTAGAGCGGCGCGGCCTCGCCGTACTCGCCGACGGGGTCGTACAGCGCGTGCAGGTGCCGGTCCAGCGCGCTGGACCGTCTCGCCGCGCCCGACGTCTTCGACGGACCGTGATCGTGGCCGCGAACGCTGTCGGTACGGGTGAGTAGCCTGGTGATGACAGAGTCGCGGGCGTGAGGAGGCGTGATGACGGGACCGAAGGACGACGGGCCGCTGCACGGTTCCGATATCGCGCGGCGCGCCCTCGAGGAGGCCCGGGCGGCGGCGAAGGCGGCGGGGAAATCCGTCGGCCAGGGCCGCTCCGAGCCCATGACCGGCGGGGTGCGGCGGCTGCGCCGCGGCTCCAAGCGGTGGAGCGGGCCGTCGCCCGACAACCGCGATCCGCAGCCCTTCGGCTCCCTCATCGGCGGCATCGCCAAGGCCCGCGGCTGGGATACGAAGGTCAACGAGGGCACGGTGCTCGGCTGCTGGGAGTCCGTCGTCGGCGCCGACGTGGCCGCGCACGCCCGCGCCGTGAGCCTGCGGGAGAAGGTTCTCTACGTGAGCGCCGAATCCACCGCGTGGGCCACCCAGCTGCGGCTCATGCAGTCCCAGCTGCTGGCCAAGATCAACGCCGCGGTCGGTCAGGGCGTGGTCACCTCGCTGAACATCACGGGGCCCAGCGCGCCCAGCTGGCGCAAGGGCCCTCTGCACGTGCCGGGCCGCGGCCCGCGCGACACCTACGGCTAGGCCGGCGGCTCGCCGGGCAGGAAGTCGGCGAGGTCGATGCCGCGCTCGGCGGCCAGGGCCTGCAGCTTGGCGGCGTCGTCGACCTGGATGCAGACGCACGCGTGCGGTCCGTCGGGATCCCGGCGCACGATGTAGTACGCGGTGCTGTCGGTGAGCAGCGCGCCGTCGGCGTCGAGGAAGAGCCAGCGGACGTGGAGCAGCGTGATCGCGCCGGTGAGGTCGGTGCTGCTCAGGAGCTCGTGGCCGACGGAGGCGAGGCCCAGCGCGCGGTACAGCGGGTAGGACTGCTCGAGGCCGCGGGCCATCGCCGCGCGGTCGTCGAGGACCCCCGAGAACTGGTCGTCGACGATCATGCCGGGCTCGGCCCACAGGCCGGCGGCGGCCGGGGCGTCGAAGCGGGCGAGCGTCTCGGAGTAGCGGGTGAGGTAGTCGTCGATCTCGGCGTGATCCATGCCTCCGACTCTACGAGCGGATGCCGGTTCACGCCCTAGCGTCGCCGTGTGCGCGTCGGATCGCCATTCGGACTGAGTCGACCGAAACGAGGTTGATCGCGTCTGCGACGCGATCAGGGCGTGGCAAACGCATTCAACGTCGTGAAGAGGAGTAGACTAGAAGGGCAAGAGCGCCCCGTCTCCTCGGGGTGCTGTCCGATCACCATCGCGGCGGCTGCGGCCCGTGGACGTCCACGGCCTCATCCCCGGTGGTTTCGACGAAGGAGCGCCAACACATCGTGGCGGCTGACAACAACGCGGACAAGCCCAAGGGCTCGTACGGCGCGGATTCCATCAAGCAGCTCGAGGGCCTGGAGGCGGTGCGCAAGCGCCCCGGCATGTACATCGGTAGCACCGGCCCGCGCGGCCTGCACCACATGATCCAAGAGGTCGTCGACAACTCCGTCGACGAGGCGATGGCCGGCCACGCGACGCGCGTCGACGTGCGACTCATGGCCGACGGCGGCGTCGAGGTCATCGACGACGGCCGCGGCATCCCCGTCGCGATGCACGCCAAGGGCATGCCCACCGTGCAGCTGGTGCTCACCTCGCTGCACGCGGGCGGCAAGTTCGACTCCGACTCCTACGCCGTCTCCGGCGGCCTCCACGGCGTCGGCGTCTCGGTCGTGAACGCCCTCTCGAGTCGCGTCGAGGTCGAGATCGACGTCGACGGCTACCACTGGCAGAACAACTTCCACTGGGACGACAAGCAGAAGACCGCCGTCGCCGAGGACCTGATCAAGGGCGAGCCCACCGAGCGCACCGGCACCACGGTGCGGTTCTGGGCCGACCCGAAGGTGTTCACCGAGACCACCCACTACGACTTCGAGACGGTCTCGCGGCGCCTGCAGGAGATGGCCTTCCTCAACAAGGGCCTCACCATCACCCTCACCGACGAGCGCCCCGCCGTCGTCGAGGTGCCCGACGAGGACACCACCGAGGCGGCCCCGTCGGCGCACGAGGACGACGTCGCCGCGGCGCTCGCCGAGGTCGCGCCGAAGAAGCGCGAGCGGATCTTCCACTACCCGGACGGGCTCGTCGACTACGTCAAGCACATCAACGCGCGCACGTCGAAGACGCCGATCCACGGCTCGATCATCTCCTTCGAGGGCAAGGAGAAGGGCCACGAGGTCGAGATCGCGATGCAGTGGAACTCCGGCTACTCGGAGTCCGTGCACACCTTCGCCAACACCATCAACACGCACGAGGGCGGCACCCACGAGGAGGGCTTCCGCACCGCGCTGACCTCGATCGTCAAGGCCTACGCCAAGGACAAGAAGCTGGTCAAGGAGAAGGACGGCGAGCTCACCGGCGACGACATCCGCGAGGGCCTCGCGGCCGTCATCTCCGTCAAGGTCGCCGAGCCCCAGTTCGAGGGCCAGACCAAGACCAAGCTCGGCAACACCGAGGTCCGCGGCTTCGTCCAGAAGGTCTGCCGCGAGCAGCTGCAGTTCTGGTTCGACTCGAACCCGGCGGACGCGAAGACCATCGTGCAGAAGGCCTCGGCCTCCGCGCAGGCCCGCCTCGCCGCCCGCAAGGCGCGGGAGCTGGTGCGCCGCAAGAGCGCCACCGACATCGGCGGCCTGCCCGGCAAGCTGGCCGACTGCCGCAGCAACGACCCCGACAAGTGCGAGGTCTACATCGTGGAGGGCGACTCCGCCGGCGGCTCCGCCAAGAGCGGCCGCGACTCGATGTACCAGGCGATCCTGCCCATCCGCGGCAAGATCATCAACGTCGAGAAGGCCCGGATCGACAAGGTGCTCAAGAACACCGAGGTCCAGTCGATCATCACCGCCTTCGGCACCGGTATCCACGACGAGTTCGACATCGCCAAACTGCGCTACAAGAAGATCGTGCTCATGGCCGACGCCGACGTCGACGGCCAGCACATCTCGACGCTGCTGCTGACCCTGCTGTTCCGGTTCATGCGGCCGCTCGTCGAGCACGGCCACGTGTACCTCGCGCAGCCGCCGCTCTACAAGCTCAAGTGGCAGAAGGGCGCCGACCCGGAGTTCGCCTACAGCGACAACGAGCGCGACGTGCTGCTGGCCGACGGCCTGCGCAACGGCAAGAAGATCAACAAGGACGACGGCATCCAGCGCTACAAGGGCCTCGGCGAGATGAACGCCAAGGAGCTGTGGGAGACCACGATGGATCCGACGGTCCGCGTGCTCAAGCAGGTCACGCTCGACGATGCCGCCGCCGCCGACGAGCTGTTCTCGATCCTCATGGGCGAGGACGTGGTGGCGCGCCGCTCGTTCATCGCGCGCAACGCCAAGGACGTGCGGTTCCTCGACGTGTGATCGCCGGCGCGCCCCCGAGCCGGGGCGCGCCGCGCACCGTCGAACCGATGAACTCGAAGGACTGAAATGACTGACACCACACCGCCCGCCGAGACCGGCGGCCACGACCGGATCGAACCGGTCGACATCCAGCAGGAGATGCAGCGCAGCTACATCGACTACGCCATGAGCGTGATCGTGGGCCGCGCGCTGCCCGAGGTGCGCGACGGCATGAAGCCCGTGCAGCGCCGCATCCTCTACGCCTCCTACGACGCCGGCTACCGGCCCGATCGCAGCTACGTCAAGTCGGCCAAGCCCGTCGCCGAGACCATGGGTAACTACCACCCGCACGGTGATTCGGCGATCTACGACGCCCTCGTGCGTCTCGCGCAGCCGTGGTCCCTGCGGTACCCGTTGATCGACGGGCAGGGAAACTTCGGCTCGCCGGGTAACGACCCCGCCGCCGCCATGCGCTACACCGAGGCCCGCCTCACCCCGCTGGCGATGGAGATGCTGCGCGACATCGACGAGGAGACCGTCGATTTCTCGCCGAACTACGACGGCAAGACGCAGGAGCCGACGGTGCTTCCGGCGCGCGTGCCGAACCTGCTGATGAACGGCTCCGGCGGCATCGCCGTCGGCATGGCGACGAACATCCCGCCGCACAACCTGCGCGAGCTCGCCGACGCGATCTTCTGGTGCCTGGACAACTTCGAGGCCGACTCCGAGGCGACGCTCGAGGCGTGCATGGAGCGGATCAAGGGACCGGACTTCCCGACCTCCGGCCTCATCGTGGGCAGCCAGGGCATCAAGGACGCCTACTCCACCGGCCGCGGCTCCATCCGCATGCGCGGCGTGGTCGAGGTGGAGGAGGACTCCAAGGGCGCAACGGAACTCGTCATCACCGAGCTGCCCTACCAGGTGAACCCCGACAACCTCGTGCTGTCGATCGCCGAGCAGGTGCGCGACGGCAAGATCGCCGGCATCAGCAAGATCGAGGACCAGTCCAGCGATCGCGTGGGCATGCGGATCGTGGTGCGGCTCAAGCGCGATGCCGTCGCCAAGGTGGTGCTCAACAACCTCTACAAGCACAGCCAGCTGCAGACCAGCTTCGGCGCGAACATGCTGTCCATCGTCGACGGCGTGCCGCGCACGCTGCGCCTGGACCAGATGATCCGCTACTACGTGACGCACCAGTTGGACGTCATCGTGCGGCGCACCCGGTTCCGGCTGCGCAAGGCCGAGGAGCGGGCCCACATCCTGCGCGGCCTGGTCAAGGCCCTGGATGCGCTCGACGAGGTCATCGCCCTCATCCGGCGGTCGGAGACCACCGAGATCGCGCGCGCCGGCCTGATCGAGCTCCTCGACGTCGACGAGCTGCAGGCCAACGCGATCCTCGACATGCAGCTGCGGCGGCTGGCGGCCCTCGAGCGGCAGAAGATCATCGACCAGTTGGCCGAGATCGAGCTCGAGATCGCGGACCTCAAGGACATCCTCGATCGGCCGGAGCGCCAGCGCGCCATTGTCCGCGACGAGCTCGGCGAGATCGTCGAGAAGTTCGGCGACGACCGGCGGACCAGGATCATCGCGGCCGACGGCGACGTGACCGATGAGGACCTCATCGCCCGCGAGGACGTGGTCGTCACGATCACCGAGACCGGCTACGCCAAGCGCACCAAGACGGACCTGTACCGCAGCCAGAAGCGCGGCGGCAAGGGCGTCAAGGGCGCGGACCTCAAGCAGGACGACATCGTGGCGCACTTCTTCGTGTGCTCCACCCACGACTGGATCCTGTTCTTCACCACCAAGGGCCGCGTCTACCGGGCCAAGGCGTACGAGCTGCCCGAGGCCAGCCGCACCGCCCGTGGGCAGCACGTGGCCAACCTGCTGGCCTTCCAGCCGGAGGAGCGGATCGCCCAGGTCATCCAGATCAAGGCCTACGACGACGCGCCCTACCTGATCCTGGCCACCAAGAACGGTCTGGTGAAGAAGTCCAAGCTCGAGGACTTCGACTCGAACCGCAGCGGCGGCATCGTCGCCATCAACCTGCGGGACGAGGACGAGCTGGTGGGCGCCGTGCTCGCCTCCGAGTCGGAGGACCTGCTGCTGGTGAGCAAGAAGGCGCAGTCGATCCGCTTCAAGGCCACCGACGAGGTGCTCCGCCCCATGGGCCGGGCAACCTCCGGTGTGCAGGGCATGCGGTTCAACGACGACGATCAGCTGCTGGCGCTCAACGTGGTTCGGGACGACACCTACCTGCTCGTCGCGACCTCGGGCGGTTACGCCAAGCGGACGTCGATCGCTGACTACACTCCTCAGGGGCGTGGCGGCAAGGGCGTGCTGACGATCCAGTTCGACCCGAAGCGCGGCGAGCTGGTGGGCGCGCTCATCGTCGACGACGAGACCGAGCTCTACGCCATCACGTCCGGCGGCGGAGTGATCCGCACCGCGGCGAGGCAGGTCCGCAAGGCGGGCCGGCAGACGAAGGGCGTCCGGCTGATGAACCTGGCCGAAGGCACTAGTCTTTTGGCCATCGCCCGCAACGCCGACGAGAGCGACGAACCCGAGCAGGCGGACGGCGAGGCATAAGCCGCCGCGGAGCACGAAGGAGCGCATGTGAGTACCCCTGGAACCGGATCCGGCCAGCAGCCGGAGTCCGGACCGGAGGCGGGCCGGCAGCCCGTCCGGATCCCGCGACGCGACACCGACGTCGGCCGCGTGATCGATGCGCCCACCGAGGGCGTGGAACGCGACGAACTGCCGAAGAACCTGCCCGACCTGGACAAGATCCACCAGGTCGCTCCGGCCGCGGCGCCGACGGTGCCGGTCCCCGCCCAGTCGGCCGCCGACGCACCCGCGACTCCCGCGGCGCCGGCGACCCCGTCCCCGGCGGAGGAGGCGGCACCGTCGAACCTGCACACCGTGGGCGGCGCACCCGCCCGGGCGGCCGGCGTGAAGACGCAGGCCGCGAACGGGCCGGTGCGGGCGGGCATGCAGCTGCGCAGCATCGACCCGTGGACCACGTTCAAGCTCACCGGCGTGGTCTCCGTGGTGCTGTTCTTCGTGTGGATGATCGCCGTCGGTGTGCTGTACATCGTGCTCAGCGGCATGGGCGTGTGGAGCAAGATCAACGACAGCTTCCAGACGCTCACCAACGAGCAGGCGGGCGTGAGCCTGCTGACGGCGGGCAATGTCTTCACCTACGCGGGCCTCGCCGGCCTCGCCAACGTGATCCTGCTGACCGCGCTCGCGACCGTCGGCGCGTTCATCTACAACCTCTGCGCCGACCTCGTGGGCGGCATCGAGGTGACCCTCTCCGATAGGGATTGACCAGCAGTTTTGTAGAACCCGAGGTGCGCTGGTAATGTTCCACCTCGGTTCACGGGCCTATAGCTCAGGCGGTTAGAGCGCTTCGCTGATAACGAAGAGGTCGGAGGTTCAAGTCCTCCTAGGCCCACCACACCCCGTCCCGGGGCCTTAGCTCAGTTGGTAGAGCGCCGCCTTTGCAAGGCGGATGTCAGGAGTTCGTCGTTTATCTCCAGCTGACGGGTTCGATGAGGGGTTGACCGGCAGGGATGCTGTGGTGGACATGTCCACCACGAGGTCGTAGTTTGGCGGTCAGCCGGCGCCCACTCGGTGGGTGACAACCGAATACGGGGGCTTAGCTCAGTTGGTAGAGCATCGCCTTTGCAAGGCGAGGGTCAGGGGTTCGAATCCCCTAGCCTCCACCATGTGATGAGTCGCGACATGAGTCACGAGGAAGCCCCCGGCCATCGGCCGGGGGGGCTTTCTGCGTGTTGCGCCAGTAGGCCTTGTCGGGCTGGATGTCGTTTGATGCGATGACTTCGCCGGTGTCGAGGTGGATGACGGTGATGGTGTGGTCGTCGGCTACGGCGATGCCGCGTTTGCCGGCATGTTCGATTCCGATGCCGAGGTGACGCATCCTGCCGGCGTGGCGGAAGCTCATAGGTCGATGATCTTCTCGTGTACCGCTTCTGGTGTAGCTCGGTCGCCGGGAGCGCGGTTCGACGGCATTGAGGCCGTCGGTGCGGTAGCGGGCGAGCAGGCGGTGGAGCTGGCGGCGTGAGTAGCCGTACTGGCGGGCAGTGTCGGTGACCGAGAGCTGGTGGGAGACGACCTTCATCACTGCGACGCGTGCACGGGACATGCACGGTCACTCTCGCCTCCGCGGCAGGGGTGCGACGTATGTCCCGACTCATCAGCGACGTATCACCTGTGACAGATGTCGTGAACCCAGAAACCCTAGCCTCCACCATAGGGTCACTACTAGAACCCAGGGCTGAATGAACGACCTGGAGCAGGATCCCTTCTCCTCCCTTCATTCGGGCAGTGCCTGAAGTGCCCTGGGTTTCATTCCGGCCCGGTTGGTAGAGCCAGGGTGGGTCGGCTCTCGTACTTGTAGTGTGCCTCTGTTTCGACGGGGGTGCGATACCCGAGGGCTTCGGGCAGGCGTTCGTGGTTGAACCAGTGCACCCATTCCATTGTTGCGAGCTCGAGTTGCTCGACGGTTTTCCAGGGGCCGCGGCGGATCAGTTCGGCTTTGTAGGCGGCGTTGACGGCTTCGGCGAGGGCATTGTCGTAGCTGTCGCCGCGGGATCCGACCGAGGCGGTGATGCCGAGTTCGGCGAGCCGATCGGTGTAGATCACGCTGAGGTATTGGCTGCCGCGGTCGCTGTGGTGGATGAGGTCACGCAGGTCTGCGCCATCGGTCTGCCAGATCGCGTAGTTGAACGCTTCGAGGGGAAGATCGGCGGTCCGCATGGTCGGTGTGACGGCCCATCCGACGATCTTGCGGGTGCAGACGTCGGTGACGAACGCGGTGTAGGCCATCGATTGCCAGGTCCGGGTGTAAGTGATGTCGACGACCCACAACCGGTTCGGGGCGCTCGCGTGGAAGTGGCGTTCAACGAGATCGGCGGGGCGTTGTTGAGTGGGGTCGGGGTGGGTGGTGAACACCTTCCGTCCTCGCTGAACGCCTTGCAAACCAGCAGCTTTCATCAATCTCGCGGTTCTGTCGCGGCCGATGTCCCATCCGGTTCGGCGCATCGCGGCGTGCATCTTGCGTACCCCGTAGACGGAGAAGTTGTCCCGATGGATCCGCCGCAATTCGTCGATCAGTTCCCGGTCCATCAGAGCGCGATCGGATGGCGGCCGGGTCCTGGCGGCGCGGTAGCCGCGGGAGGTGAGAAACCCCGCATCCGTCGCACGCAGGGTGCGGCAGATGAGCTCGACCCCGAACCGATGCCGATACCGGTCGATGTATCGGATCATCGCTGGGCGGGACGGTCGAGCTCCGCGGCGAAAAACGCCGACGCCGTCTTCAAGATCTCATTCGCCCTGCGCAGCTCGGCGTTCTCGCGTTTGAGCCGGCGGATCTCCTCATCCCCGGCGGAGGTCACGCCCGTGCGCTGACCGGTGTCGATCTGACGTTTGCGCACCCAGCGGGTCAATCCCTGCTGACTGCAGCCGCGCTGGGCGGCGACCTTCTGGATCGCCCCGTACTCGGTCACCTGCGGGTTGTCCTCCCGCGCCTCGGCGACCATCCGGACACCCCGATCACGGAACTCCTGCGGATATTGACGTGGCATGGCTTCGATCCTCTCCGATAGAGGTCGGAACGGAACCCCGAACACTTCACCTAGTGTTGCGCTACACCCTTGGATCCACCGGTGCTAACAACGCCACTTACACCGAAAATCTGACACTCCCATTCACCGCGGACGGCCCGGGATGGCTCAGCGTTACGTGTGCCGGAACTCGCTCGGAGAGCGGCCGGTCCATCGCTTGAAAGCGTGTGAGAAGTTGGTGAGGTCGCTGTATCCGAGATCTGTGGCGATCTCGCTCACCGACATTGATTGGTCGAGTAGCTGCAGCATCGCGCGCTCGCGCAGGAATGACTGGTGCAACTCGCGAAAGGTGGTCCCCTCTTCGGCGAGGCGGCGCTTGAGCGTGCTGGCGGATATCGACAGCTCATGTGCGACCCAATGGCTACCTCGCTGTCCGGAATGCTGCTCCAACAGTCGTCTCACCTTCTCTGAGAACGACGTTGTTCTGCTCCGCTGGTCGAGAGTTCGTTGCAGATCGACGATGGCGAGTCGATAAGCGAGGGGATCGGAGAACCGGCAGACCTCGTTGAGCGTGTCTGCGGGGATATAGAGAAAGGACGTTGGAGCGTCAAAGCACAGGCGCCCGGCCAGCACGTCCTTATGGTGGGTCAGAGAGGTCGGCGCTGGCCAGCTCAGGTGGAGTGTGACCGTCGGCATGTCGCCGGCGAGCATGGCAAGCAGCCGCAGGAGCACTGACCCGCTGTAGGCAACGACCAGGCAGTCCAGGGCCAGGTCGCTTGTATGCGCGGTGAGCCCGACAGTGAGGCCGTGGTCACTCGGATGGAACTGTGGGCTGAGTGCTGTCGAGATCAACGGCAAGTAGGTGAGCAGCTCTACGATCTCGGCTACCGAGCCTGCGCTGACCAGCGGAAAACTCAACGGGCCGAAGGACGTCAATTGGGCCTGTTCAGCGAATGTGAAGCCGAGCAGGGTTGCCTGGTCGACGTCGAGTTCGGGGTAGACCTCCCGAAACCACCGGATCGGGGCCTGGACGTCATGCTGGATCAGCATCGCCTCGTTGGTTCCTTCGCGAGCCATGATGTTGCGAAGCCGCGCTGCAGCGTCTGAGTCGAGTGCTTGGCTCTCGAGCAGTTGCACGAACATGAGCGGAGGCACGCCCTCGTCATTGAGGTTCACCATAGTCCCTTTGAGCTGAATTCACAAGTTTCTGACTCCGTCGAACATGGTCGCAGCGCCCATCCTCGACAACACTTTGACCAAGTTCCCGCTGAGGACAACGTATCAGGAGTTGGCTATGGCATTTGTCACCTTTGTCTCCCACGACGGCGAGAAGCACGAAGCGCCCTTCGAGGAAGGGCAGTCGCTGATGCAGGTCGCGACCAACAACGCGGTCCCCGGAATCAACGGCGACTGTGGAGGCGAAGCCGCCTGTGGCACCTGTCATGTGATCGTCGATTCGCAATGGTCCGAGCAGGTCGGCCTCTCCGGATCCGATGAGGAGGAGATGCTCGCGATGAACCCAGAGCGCCAGCCGACCTCTCGGCTGTCCTGCCAGATGGTGGCCTGCGCGGAGTGGGACGGCTTGATCGTCCAACTACCCGAATTCCAGATGTGACGACGAGAGACAGAGTAAGACCTGATGAAGATTCCTGAAGTGATTACCACCAGAGTTCAGTCGACCATCCCGATGGATCTGCAGATCCGGGGCGCGCATCTGTATGACAAGACCCGGCGATGGGTGACCGGGACGAACGGAGAGAAGCTCTTCGTCGAGAGTCCTGTCCCGCCGGTCGAGGACGTCGAGCTCGCCGACATCGACCTCAGCAACCCTTTTCTCTATCGCCAGGGGCGCTGGCAGTCCTACTTCGAGCGCTTGCGCAACGAGGCGCCAGTCCACTATCAGCCCAACAGTTCGTTCGGTCCGTTCTGGTCTGTCACGCGGCATGCCGACATCGTGGCCGTGGACAAGAACCACGAGCTCTTCTCCGCCGAGCCGTTCATTGTCATCGGGGCCCCGCCTCGCTTCCTCGATATCGCGATGTTCATCGCGATGGATCCGCCACGGCATGACGCGCAGCGGGCCGCTGTCCAAGGCGTGGTCGCGCCGAAGAACCTGCGTGAGATGGAGGGGCTGATTCGATCGCGTGTGCAGGAGGTGCTGGACGACCTGCCTGTGGATCAGCCGTTCGACTGGGTGCAGAACGTCTCGATCGAGTTGACCGCTCGGATGCTCGCGACTCTCCTGGACTTTCCGTACGAGCAGCGTCGCAAGCTCGTCTACTGGTCAGACCTTGCGACCTCGCTGGAGCAGGCTAACGGCGGGCCCTCGGACAACGACGAGGTGTTCCCCGGCATGCGCGACATGGCGCGAGGTCTCAGCGCTCTCTGGCACGACAAGGCAGCCCGGACAGCGGCCGGGGAGGAACCTGGCTTCGATCTGATCACCATGTTGCAGAGCAACGAGAGCACCAAGGACCTGATCGACCGCCCGATGGAATTCTTGGGCAACCTTGTGTTGCTGATCGTCGGAGGCAACGACACGACCCGGAACTCGATGAGCGGCGGTGTTCTTGCGCTGAACCGCTTCCCCGATCAGTTCGAGAAGCTGAAGGCGAACCCCGACTTGATTCCCAACATGGGCTCGGAGATCATCCGGTGGCAAACCCCGCTGGCGTATATGCGCCGGGTCGCCAAGGCCGATACCATTCTGAACGGGCAATTCATCCGCAAGGGCGACAAGGTAGTGATGTGGTACGCCTCGGGCAACCGTGACGAGCGCGTGTTCGAACGGCCGGATGAGTTCATCATCGACCGGGCCAACGCCCGCAACCACATCTCGTTCGGCTTCGGCGTCCACCGCTGCATGGGCAACCGGCTGGCCGAGCTCCAGCTGCGGATCCTGTGGGAGGAGTTGCTTACCCGTTTCGACAACATCGAGGTCGTCGGGGAGCCAGAGTACGTGCAGTCCAATTTCGTCAGGGGGATCAGTAAAATGATGGTCCGCCTCACCCCGAAGTCCAGCGCATGACTTCGCAGCGGGCCCTCATCGTTGGGGCCGGCCATGCCGGGGTCCAGCTCGCGGCCAGTCTCCGCCAGGAAGGGTGGACCGGTGAGATCGTCCTCATCGGCGAGGAGTCGGCGCTGCCCTATCAACGCCCGCCGCTGTCGAAGGCTTACCTGGCGGGGAAGAGCACGCTCGACGAACTTGCGATCCGCAGCGCCGAATTCTACAGCAAGCAGGGAATCCAACTCCTGGACGCGACCGTGGAGGCGATCGACCGCTCGGCCGGTCACCTTGCACTGAGCGCCGGCGACACGCTGCCCTACGACAAGCTCGCGCTGTGCACTGGGGCCAGCCCTCGACGGCTTTCCATCCCGGGTGCCGACCTGGTCGGCGTCTACTACCTACGCACCGCTGCGGACGTCGAGATGATCCGAGAGGTCACCAGCCCCGGGTGCCGGGCCGTGATCGTCGGCGGCGGCTACATCGGACTGGAGACGGCCGCTTCGTTGCGTGCGCTGGGTCTGGAGGTCACAGTGCTTGAGGCGGCCGAGCGCGTCCTCGAACGGGTCACCGCTCCCGAGGTATCGGCGTTCTTCGAACGGATCCACCGGGAGGAGGGCGTGAACATCAGGACGGGCGCGCTGGTCGAGGCTCTGTCCGGTGACGGCAGGGTCCGCGAGGTATTCCTGTCAGGTGGCGAATCAATTCCCGCCGACCTCGTCATTGTCGGCATCGGCGTTGAGCCGAACACCGAGCTCGCCGCCGCCGCGGGTCTGGTCGTCGACAACGGCGTCGTGATCGACGACCAGGCCCGGACCAGTGACCCCGACATCGTGGCCGCCGGGGACTGCGCCAGCCACGACATGGCCCGTTACGGCCGTCGCATACGCCTGGAGTCCGTGCCGAGTGCGGGTGAGCAGGCCAAGGTGGCCGCCGCGACCTTCTGCGGCAAGCCCAAGATGATCGCGGCGCTTCCGTGGTTCTGGTCGGATCAATACGATCTCAAGCTCCAGATCGCCGGTCTCAACACCGAGTACGACGAAGTCGTCTGCAGCGGCGACCCGATCCGGGACCGCGCCTTCGCCTGCTTCTACCTCCGTGCCGGCGAGCTCATTGCTGCCGACTGCGTCAACCGGCCCCGGGACTTCGTGTTCAGCAAGCGGGTCATCGCGCAACGACTCCCCGTCGGCCGGGCCGAACTGGTGCTCGCCGGCTCGACCTGAACTGACTGGTCCCTGGGGTCGACGGCGGTAGGAAGACATCGAGTGCGGCCCCACATTTTCAGAAAGGAACGTCAGTGACGAATATCATCCAGCTCCCGCTGGCGAAGGGTCGTGAGCGGCTCTCATCGGTACTCCTGGCGCCGCTGCCGAGTCGAGTCGACGCGACCCTGCTTGGGGTCAGCGACCATTGGCCTGTGCGTGAGCTCACCCCGCCCCCGGCGGGGTCGGGCCTCGAGCCGGTCCGGGGGACCGCGGGCCTGCCTTTGCTCGGTCACACCCTGGACTACATCAGGTTCGGCTCCAACTTCACCCGGGCCAGGTACCAACGCTTCGGACCGGTCTGGTGGATGGGCGCCTTCGGTACGAGAATCGTGATGGTGGCCGGCGCGGATGCCACCCAGGAGGCGCTGACGACCAAGGCGAAGTCGTTCTCCCAGGACGGGTGGACCTATCTCATCGATGCCTTCTTTCACCGGGGCCTGATGCTGATGAGCTTCGACGAGCACAGGATGCATCGGCGGATCATGCAGGAAGCGTTCACCCGCGACCGGCTCGCCGGCTATGTCGACCAGCTCGGCCCGACGCTGGAGACCAGCATCCCCGGGTGGACAGCGGGCCGGTCCACGCGCATCTACCCACTGCTGAAGGCCTTGACTCTCGACGTCGCAACGGGGGTCTTCATGGCAGGTCGGGGCAGGAGCGAGGACATCGACGCCATCAACGACGCCTTCGTGGCCACCGTGCGCGCAGCCAGCTCGATCATCCATTTCCCGCTGCCCGGTACTCGGTGGCGCGCCGGAGTCCGTGGGCGCACGCTCCTGGAGAACTACTTCACCCGGCATCTGCCGACGGCTCGAAGTGGCCAGGGAGACGACCTCTTCACGGGGTTGTGCCATGCGCGCACGGCCGACGGTGAGGCGTTCAACGATGAGGACGTCGTCAACCACATGATCTTCTTGATGATGGCGGCCCACGACACCTCGACCATTACCACCACAGCTGCCGCCTACTTCCTCGCCAAGCACCCAGCCTGGCAGGAACGGGCTCGGGCCGAGTCCGACCGACTCGGTGAACGCCGCCCCGACATCGACGACCTGGACTCGCTGGCGACTCTCGACCTGGTGATCAAGGAGACGCTGCGCCTCGTAGCGCCCGTGCCGATCGTGATGCGCAAAACGATCGAGAACGTGGAGATTGCCGGACGCCACATCCCGGCGGACACCCTGGTGGCCGTGGCTCCTGCGGTGAACCACTTCGACGAGTCGTGCTGGACCGGCCCCGATACCTTCGACCCCGACCGTTTCAGCGAGCCGCGCCGGGAGGACCAGAATCACCGTTTCGGGTGGATCCCCTTCGGAGGAGGGGTGCACAAGTGCATTGGTCTGCACTTCGGCACTCTCGAGGTCAAGGCGATCCTGCACTACATGCTGCGCACGTACACCTGGTCGGTCCCGGACCAGTATGAAGTGAGATGGGACAACACTTCGCTCCCCATCCCTGTCGACGGGTTGCCGATCACCCTGGAGCGCAGATGAATCAGGCACCGGTGGCGTCGTTGGTGGCGACCGACTTCCTCGACATCGAACACGCGTCCGTCCGGGCATTCACCGCCGCCGCGATTGGGGATGCGAGCACCGACCGGGACAAGGCCAATCGCCTCTTCACCACCGTCCGTGACCAGATCTGGTACGACCCCTACACAGTGTCGGACGATCCCGCCCACTATCGAGCCAGCTTCGTCCTCGAGGCCGGGCGTGCCTATTGCGTCCCGAAGGCGGTGCTCTTGACCGCGGTGTGCCGTGCGGCAGGGATTCCGGCGCTGCTGGGCTTCGCTGATGTCCGCAATCACCTGCAGACCGAAGCGCTGCGAGCGCTCATGGGCGGCACAGACCTGTTCGTCTATCACGGTTACAGCCTTCTCTACATCGACGGCCGGTGGTTGAAGGCGACACCTGCGTTCAACACCGAGTTGTGTGCGCGTTTCAGTGTGCCGCCGGTGGAATTCGACGGCGATCGCGACGCCCTCCTGCACGCCTTCACCGCCGACGGAGCCCAGCATATGGAGTACGTCCGCGAGCGCGGCATCTTCGACGACCTGCCTTTGAACGCGATCCTGACCGAGCTTCGGCATACCTATGGACCGGTGATGTTCAAACGCGCTGACGTGATCGCTGACGCTTTCACCGACACACCCACCAGACGCACCCCACCCAACGGGCTCTCCCGCGGGTTCGACTCACTCCTGGAGGACCGATGAGCACGGCGACCACAGCGGACGCCTTGGCCGTGTGTAGCCCAGCCGACGGCCGGCGGATCGCAACCGTCCCCGTGGATGATCGTGAGACCGTGAACCGCATCGCGGCTGACCTCCGCCGCGCCCAGGCAGGGTGGGCCGAAGCTGGCCCGCGGCAACGCGCAAGATGGTTGCATCGCTGGCGGGACTGGATCCTGGCTCACACCGACGAGCTCACCGACCTGTTGCAAGCCGAAACGGGCAAAGTGCGCCCAGACGCTCTCGTGGAGACGACCGCGTCGTGCGAATTCATCACCTACTACGCCGACAATGCCGAGAGGTTTCTCGCTGGCGAGCAGGTCAGGCCCTCGAGTCTGTTGAGTCTGCCGAAGCGGCTGTCCAAGACCTACCACCCGTACCCTGTTGTCGGGCTCATCACGCCCTGGAACTTCCCGATCACCCTCTTCCTCATGGATGCAGCACCCGCGTTGGCTGCCGGGTGCGCGGTCCTGGCGAAGTCCTCGGAAGCGACGCCACTGACGTGTGCGCGGGTCGTCGAAGGCTGGCACGAGATCGGCGCCCCCCCGGTCCTGGCCCATGTTGTGGGTGCCGGCGAAGCGGGTGCGTCGGTGGTGGACGCAGCTGACTTCGTGCAGTTCACCGGCTCGACAGCCACCGGGCGCGCGGTCGCGATCCGCTGTGCCGAGCACCTGAAGCCGGTGAGCCTGGAGCTGGGCGGTAAGGATCCGGCGATAGTGCTGGAGGACGCCGACCTTGCTCGCGCGGTCGAGGGGATCGCGTGGGGCGGTCTGTTCAACGCAGGGCAGGTCTGCATCTCCGTTGAGCGGGTGTATGTGGTAGCTGAGATCTACGACGAGTTCGTGGCTCGGCTGACGCAAAGGGTGCGGTCCCTCGCCCACGGTGCAGCGGCAGGTGACGACGTGGGTGCGATGGTCACTGCGAGGCAGGTCGAGATCGCCGATCGCCACGTCAACGAGGCGGTGGCGGCGGGTGCACGGGTCTTGGTCGGCGGAACCCGGAGCGCGGCCGGGAACTACTACGCTCCTACCGTCCTGGTCGGCGTCGACCACACGATGACTTGCATGACCGAGGAGACCTTCGGACCCACGATCCCGGTGATGCTGGTCGCGGATGAAGACGAGGCCGTCCGCTTGGCCAACGACTCGGTGTACGGCCTGTCCGCGACGGTGTGGACCCGCGATCACGCTCGTGCGCAGCGCATCGCGAAACGCCTGGACGCGGGCGCTGTCAACATCAACGACGTCTTCAGTAACCTCTTCGCCACCACACTGCCGCACAGTGGATGGAAGGCATCAGGTATCGGTGCGCGGCTCGGCGGCGCCTATGGGCTGCACAAGTACTGCCGGGTCCAGGCGGTGACGGAGCCGCGGATCCCTGTCCTGACACGGGAACTCACGTGGTACCCGTACACCTCTCGGCGTGCGGCCATCGCCGAAAGAGTATTGCGCGCGGCAGCCGGCCGCGGCCTGTGGCAACGCCTCGGCCTGAACAAGGAGAACAGCAAGTGACGACGCACAACCCCCGCAATGCCGCCAAGACCGTGGCAATCACGGGCGGAGCCCGCGGTATCGGATACCAGACCGCGAAGGAGTTGATCCGACGAGGCCACCGCGTCGCTATTGGCGACGTCGACGAGGCCCGTGCAAAGGAGGCCGCCGTTGATCTCGGGGTGAAGGTCGTCGCCCACTTGGATGTCACCGACCCTGACTCGTTCCGCGATTTTCTCGACCTGGTCGAGGGGGACCTCGGCCCGCTCGACGTACTGATCAACAACGCGGGCATCATGCCCACCGGGCACGCCCACGAGGAAGACGACGCGGTAACCCGGCGGCAGGTCGAGATCAACGTCCTGGGAGTTGTCTTCGGCACCAAGCTCGCCCTTCAACGGATGCTGCCGCGGCGTGCTGGGCACATCATCAACACCGCATCACTGGCCGGTGAGCTCGCCGTACCCGGTCTGGCGACCTATTGCGGCACCAAGTTCGCGGTCATCGGATTCACCGAGGCAGCACGACAAGAATACCGCAAGTCCGGGGTCCAACTGTCCACGGTCCGGCCCACGTTCACCAACACCGAACTTGTCGCTGGGACGGCTGGGGCCAAGGGAATGCGCAACGCCGAGCCCGAGGAGATCGCCCGAGCGACAGCCGATTTGATCGAGAACCCGCGTCCCTTCGTGCGCGTCACCCGCCTCGCCGGCGGCATGGTCGCCGCGATGAAGTTCGTCCCCGGTTGGCTGGCCACCTGGCTCGGCTCGGCCCTGGGCTCGGACTCGGTGTTCCTGGACGACGTCGACATGAGGACCCGCCAGGCCTACCTGGACAGAATCCGGAACAACTGATCATGTCTTCGAACCCCGTCGTGCGCCCATCCACCGAAGAGGAACTCACATGCCCCGCAGGACCCTGATCGAGGACTACCCGCATCGGATGGGGGGGCATTGCGGTTCTGGTGCGATGCGGGATCTTCTGCACTGGCATGGTTTGGGGTGGGATGGACCGCCCGATGAAGGCCTCGTGTTCGCGCTCGGTGGCGCGCTAGGGCTGACCTACCTCCGGTCGAGCGACCTCGTTCCGCCGCTGTACCTGGTGGGACGAGGCGCCGACTTCGAAGTCGACCTACCTCGTCGGCTCGGCGGACAGGTCCACGTTCTCACCACCGATGATCCCCGCGAGGGGTGGCTGTGGGTTCTCGACGAGATTGACGCAGGCAGACCCAGCCTGGTGTGGGGCGACATCGGCGAGCTGCCGTACCTGCGGGTCCAGCTACGGATGAGTCGCCACGACATCGTGGTGATTGGCTATGATGAGGCCAAGGGGATTGCCGTTGTCGTAGACAATGACCGCGCCGAGGTGCAGGAGGTCCCGCTCGAAGCCCTGGCTCGGGCGCGGTCCTCGACGTCGTTCCCGCAACCGACGCGCCACTGCACGTATCGCATCACCTGGCCGGGCGCGCTGCCGGATGTGGCGGGAGTGGCGGCAGAGGCATTTCGCCAGTCCGCGGCCAGCATGCGGCGCCCGTCGCGGCCGGGGATTGTCGATCTCACGACAGCGGTGCCCGGGGCTGAGGGCTTAGCCGCGGTCGCGCAGCTGGCAGCCGACGTCCAGACCTGGGTCGACCTTCCGGCAGACGACCTCGAGATCCTCTTGTTCAGCCTGAGCGCTTTCATTGAGAAGGCAGGCACCGGTGGCGGGCTGTTTCGTCGATTGCTCGCCGATGGCTGCGCGGATGTCGCACGTCTGACCGGTGACCTTGCCACCGCAGACCTCGCCGTCGTCGCCAGCCGTTGCGCACAGGCATGGACCGACATTGCACGCGCCGGGATCCAGTGCGACGTTGATGTGCGAGCCCGCGCGGGCGGGATGGCCTTGGCGGCCAGCCGACTGCCAGAACTCGAGTTGGACCTGGTCGAGTCCTTGGAGTCTGCTTCAAGCTCGCTTTCGGCTGCAGATCGCTGACAGCCCACTCTCCCTGGACGCTCGATCCCGGATCGTGTCGGTTCGACGGCAACTCTCTCAATAAGGAATGTTATGCAGAGCACGATGATGACCGTCCCGTTGACAACTGCGGCGATTCTGCGCCACGGCTCGAGTGTGCATGGCTCGTCGACCGTGCGGACCTTACAGCCCGACGGGAGCATAAAGGTCGCCTCGTTCGCCGAGATCGGACGGCGGTCCGCCCAGTTGGCCAACGCGTTGCGCGGTTGTGGGATCACAGGCGATGAGCGTGTCGCGACCTTTATGTGGAACAACCAGGAACATGTGGAGGTCTATTGTGCGGTGCCCTCGATGGGCGCGGTATTGCACACTCTCAATCTACGCCTCGCCTCAGATCAACTCGTCTACGTAGGCAACCACGCCGAGGACCGGGTCGTGATTCTCGATGGAAGCCTGGTCCCGCTGCTGGCCCCCGTGCTGCCGCAGATCACCAGCGTGCACACCGTCGTCGTGACCGGCGGGGTAGACCTCACCCCGCTGCACCGTGACGGGCTCACAGTCGTGGGTTACGAGGAGTTCATCTCCGCCCAACCCGAGACGTTCGACTGGCCCGACCTCGATGAGCAGTCAGCAGCCGCCATGTGCTACACCTCTGGTACCACCGGAACCCCCAAAGGTGTCGCCTATAGCCACCGGTCGACCTACCTGCACTCGATGGCGGCCTGCGCCGCCGACGGACTGCGAGTCGGCTGTGACGACCGGATCCTCGCCATTGTGCCGATGTTCCATGCCAACGCCTGGGGACTGGTCTATGCCGCCCTCATGGCCGGTGCCGACCTGCTCATGCCTGACCGGTTCCTGCAGGCCGAGCCGCTGGTACGGCTCATCGATGCCCAGAAGCCAACCGTCGCAGGCGCGGTCCCGACAATCTGGAACGACGTGCTGAACTTCGTGGAGGCCAACCCCGATTACGACATTTCCTCTCTCGGCCTGGTTGCCTGCGGTGGCTCCGCCGTGCCCGTTCACCTGATGGAGGTCTTCGAGGAGAAGTACGGCGTGCAGGTCGTCCAGGCGTGGGGAATGACCGAGACCTCGCCGCTGGCCGCCGTCGCGCGTCCGCCGGCATCGCTCGACGCGCAGGAGCGGTGGCGCCTGCGAGCTACCCAGGGCCGTCCGGTTCCTGGTGTGGAGTTGCGGATTGTCGGCGACGCGGGCAATGCGCTCCCGCACGACGGAGAAGCCGTCGGTGAGCTGCAGGTGCGCGGACCTTGGATCACCGGCTCGTACATCGGCGGAGAGGATGACGGGGAGAAGTTTCAGGACGGTTGGTTGCGCACCGGCGACGTCGGTCGGATCGATGAACGGAGCTTCGTGACGCTGACCGACCGCACCAAGGACGTGATCAAGTCTGGTGGGGAGTGGATCTCCTCGGTCGAGCTCGAGCTGCTGCTCGCCGGACACCCCTATGTGCTCGAGGCATCTGTGATCGGGGTGCCGGACGAGAAGTGGCAGGAACGGCCTCTCGCGGTGATCGTCGTACGTGACGGTCGTGCGCCCACACCTGCTCATCTGCGTGACTTCCTCGTTGGCAAGGTCGCCAAATGGTGGTTGCCTGAGCGTTGGTGCTTTGTCGACGAGGTGCCCAAGACCTCGGTCGGCAAGTTCGACAAGAAGCGCCTGCGCTCCCTGTATGCTGACGGAGAGCTTGCCGTCATTGAAATCTAGGAATCTTCTCCTGCCGGAGATCTGGGAGGCAACTCCCGGCTCCGTGTTGGATCTGGCCCAAACTTCTGTCGGCAGCACGTGAAGGATGGCCACCCTCGAACCCACAGCCGTCAGATGGTCCGGTTTGGGGGATCTGTCACGAAGTTGGTGATTCGGTAGGGTGAATTGGTCACTCGCTCAGAAGGATTCGTTTGCGCAGTGGGTCGCTCTTCTCGCGGCCGGGCATTCGGCGTTTGAGCATCTTGGTGCGGGGGACGTGGCCTGCGGCGGAGGCCTCGCACGAACGAGTGCAGCGCCAGCTGGTCGTCGACGTCGACTGTGGCCATCCACCGTTCGAGATCCCGACCGCGCCGCTCGCCCATGATCTCGGCGAACGCGCGGACGTGCCCGGCCAGCGCGGCCGGTCGCGGACTGAATGCCAGGATCGAATCCAGGCGCGGCCGGTGTCCGGCAGCGAGGGGTGTTGGGGTTGGTCATGATCCAGCTGATGACTTCGCGGACGATCGGTGGCTGGGCGGCGCGACCGGGAGGTGGGTGAGAGCGAGGAAAGGCTGCAGGTAGTCGCGCACCAACATCTCGCTGCCTTGGTAGCTGTGGGCCGTGATCTCCTCGAACGGCCACATTGTGTTGGGTACACGCCACATTCCACCGCCGATGCAGCTCGGGTTTGTATGCCTCGAGAATACGGACTCGGTACCCGAGGCAATTGTTGACCGGCAGTTCATCAGGCGCCTCGCGCGGGCAAAGCGGCGTGTGGTACCGCGAGACAGACCCAGCTCGCGGCTGATCGCAAGGATGTTAGTCCCCTCGGCCAGCACTGGGCGTGACCCGGCTCCCGAGTGGGTTTCGGCGGCAACCACAGCGGCATCAGGCCGGTCCTGTGGTTCGGGAGCGATGATCGCGGCGGGCAGGGCCGCCCGGTGGCGTGCCACGGCGCCATCGACCGCCCCGCCGCGATGTGCCAGATGTGCTACCGAGCGGCGACTTGCAGCGCGTCCGGTGCTCCGCCGCCGCGCCTTCTGCGTAAGCGCCGATGCGGTCACGATAGAAGATCTCAACGCCCGGATGGACCCGCAACCAGGCCGTAGGAGTGTGGCGGTCCCGTCTTCCAATACCTCGATCGGACGGTCGGTCTGCATGGCGGTCCGGAGTCGTCCCATAACGGTGCCCGCGACGGAAGACAAAGTCGTCCACGCCCAACACCCACGGAACCGGGTGTCAACGCTCCCTCGCCGAGGCGTACACCCGCGCCTTTCTCACGATCTCCGTCGTGATGGTCATCGTTGCCACCGCGTCGGTCGCCCTACCCAGAGTCGCACTGCGGAATGCGGCCCGATCAACGACGGCGATGTGACGTTCTGCGAACTCGAGACCGTGGAGCCCTGCTGTCGCCGCAGAGAGCAGACCGCAGGACTGACGCCAGCGTCACTCAGCGTCCCCGAGTTCGGTACCGGCCACCGACTCGTTGTCCAGACTCTCGGGAGCACGGGTGATGGTGTCAACGGCGGGTGAAAACTGATCAGCAGACGACGGCTGAACTGCTCAGTGTCGAAGGGACTCGCGGGATCGTCGAACCAGACCAGTGACTGATCACCGACACGCGGCCACCGGGTCACCCCCGTGATCCGGTGCGCGATGCCGTCGTAGTCAAAGGCCCCCGAGGGGCTGGCGGGGCCGGGACGGCGCATGTAGGTCAGGGCGTCAAGATCCCACAAGTGCGTAGATCCCTGGGACGCGACCACCCACTTGCCGCGCATACCGCCCGCGAGCTCATCCACGTTCTCGGACGGTGGATCGTTGACGTCAGGGGGCTGCCGGACATCCGGCTCATCCGTCATGGGGACTCCTCGTATTCGGGGGCGGGCTCGCTGTCCCGAACGCTAGATGGTGTTCATCTGGTGCCCCTACCGGGCGTGCCCATGATTGGGCCGGGGGTTTCGCGTGCCGTCTTGGGCGGATCTACTCGGCGGGCTCGAGGACGCGAGGATGGATCAGTTCGATCCGCGGGACGTGGATGTCGGCGCCACCGAGGACCCGCACACGGGGCCACTCGCCGTCGACCATCGTCAGGCCGACCTGGGCGGGGGTGAGGCCGTCCTCGGTGGGGATCAGGCACACCTCGCCGGGGCCGGCCTTGCATCCGGGACAACCGGTCTTGACCTCGATGGCGATTCGCGACTTCTCGAGCTCGAGCTTCTCGTCGTCGGTGGCGTGACGCCAGCACCCGAAACCTTCTTGGTGGCCGACTCCGGCCTGGTACAGCGGCCGCATCTGGCACGGTTTCCCGTTCGTCTTCGGCCGCAGGCACTTCTGCTTGAGGCTGCGGTCGAGGTCGTCCTTCTTTGCCTTGATCCGCTCGGCGTTGAGAGCCATCTGCGTCAGATAGTCGGCGGTGTTGTCGCCGGCCGCCTCGTACAGGGCGAACACCTGTCGCGGGGACTGGGGGCCTGTCCAGCGCCGGCTGTCCGCCCCGTACACGGCGACCGGCAGCTTGCGTGCGACGATGCCGATCGCGACCTCGATGTAGTGTGCCAGATCGGTGTGCGTGTTGCCCACCCGTTCTGGATGGATCGCGATGCCGTACTCGGTCTCGATCCGTGCGGCTTCGCGGTTGAAGCCGTCGACGGCGAGCTCCACCTGCCGCAATGCCGTCATCAGCGGTGTGTGATCCAGCGGTGCGGGTTCGGGCTTGTGGCGGGGGGTGCGGTTGCGATCTGATCTTCGTGACATTGGTGCAAGCGTGCCAGTAACCGGTTTGGAGGTTGCTCGACGGTGGCGCACTGCTTTGTAGGTGCGGTGTGCGAAATGCGCGCGCGAAATACCAGGGGCATCCCCTCGAACCCAAACGGACAGACCATGCCGGGCCGCTCATACCGCGGTGTGCGTGTCCTGGCAGGCTGGTCCGTATGGCCGATGAGGTGAGTGAGGATGACCTGGCGGGGATCCGCGCGCGGTTCCTTCCCGGGTGGTGCGGGTCCCTGGATGTCGGGCCGGGCTGGTACCGGCTGATCGTCGATCTCGACCGGGAGCTGGGCGCGATCGACCCCGATTACCAGCTGGTGCAGGTCAAGGAGAAGTTCGGTGGGCTGCGGTACTACGTGGAGCTCGAACCGGACCGGCCCCGGCCGGGCTTCGACGAGTTGATCCGGGCGGCTGAACGACGGTCGGAGCGGACCTGCGAGCAGTGCGGCCGCGGTGGCGGCCTCACGCGCCGCGGAAGCTGGGTCCGGACCCTATGTGCCGCGGACGCCGCGGCGAGCGGATTCGTCCCCGACGAGGCCGCAGCCGACTAGAAGATCGGTGCGGGTCTGGTGCACGGTGGTCAGTCGCGGGTGTCGCGCAGCGGATGGTCGGCGATCCGGGTCCACGGCACCGTCGCGTCGTGATCGTCGAATGTGAGCGTGATGCCGACCTCGCGGACGCCGGCGGCGGTGAGGTGACGCTGGAGTGCGGTGAGGACCTCGGCGGTCGTGCCGGCGCCGACTTCTGCGGCTGTCGTGGCCACTGCTTCGTCGAGTAGGTGTGCGGCCGTGCGGTACCGCTGATCGATCAGGTCTATCTCGGCGGTGATGGCGTCCACCCGGGCCCGCCGGTCCGGGTCGGCGAGAATCCGCGCCAGCCGCTCATTGCCGGACACGAACCGCACCTCGTCGCTACTTTCCGTCATGGTCGTCAGCATCCACGCTGGGCGCGACGTTTATCCGGGTGGACAAGTGCACCGGGCCGCGCGGATCATCGCCTTGCGTGGACGAGACGACTACCGGCACCGATGTGGGAGCGATACTCGATGAGCTGGTCGGGCCCTTCTACGACGCCGAAGGTGTCACCGGGTACCTCGGTCTGGACGGCGATGACCTGGCGCGGATGGTCGCGGCGGAGCAGGTGATCTGTGCGCCGCTGGCCGGCGGCACCCCGGTATTCCCTGCGTGGCAGTTCCCCGACGGCCGCCGGGTGGATGAGTGGCTGCTGACCATCTGGCAGACCCTGCGGCGCGCCGCCGAGCCGTGGACGGCGGCCGGCTGGATGTGCGCGCCGTCAGCGGACCTCGACGACCAGACGGCGATCACCTACCTCACCCGCGGCCCGCGTGATCCCCGCCGCCTGGATGTCGTCCTGGCACGGGCATCTGGCTATGACAGCTTGAAGAGGCCCCGGCTCGACGGCTAGACCTGGCCCCGTTTGCGACTCGCCGGTGGTGTTGCGACGGTTTGATCTGGCCCCACCTGATGGTTGCTCGTGAACATCGTT